>RFHQ01000152.1 GCA_003695765.1 Gammaproteobacteria bacterium | reverse complement strand
GGAATGAAGGCGACGTCATTGGTCCCGCCGGGACGGAAGCCCTGGCTGACCGTGAAATACAGCAGCGCGTCCTCGGTGGGCTGGAAGCGGATGCTGCCCTTCGCCGTCACCTTGTCGTCATCCTGGCTCAGCCGCAACGGCACCAGCGACGGGGTGCCGCCGAAGGGCTGGGTCTCGCGGTTGGCCGAATCGATATCGAACTGGTACCAGCGCAGGCCGGCCAGAATCGACCATTGATCATTGAAGCTGAACTCGGCCTCGCCGAACAGCGCCTCCTGGTCCAGCTCGTCGGACTTGACGCGGCCGAAGATCGTGTTCGGATCGCCGGGCATGAACGGCGCCAGCGGCTGGCCATCGGAGCCCGTCGCAATCACCTGGACCTCGAAATCCTTGTCCTCGCGCGACAGGAAACCGCCGACGACGAACTGCAGCGGGCCGTCCAGGTCCGAGGCCCAGCGGATTTCGGCCGTGGTGACTTCGCGTTGTTGCGGCTCGTGGGTGATCGCCGGGATCGGCACGCCGAAGAACAGCAGGATCGGTGTCGAGTCGAAGTTGAAATCGATCTCGCGCTTGAAGTAGTTCACCGTCGCCAGCAGGTTGCCGGGACCCGCATCCCACTCCAGCTTGCCGCCGAACAAGGTGATGTCCTCGTCCCAAGGCGTCACCGTGTAGCTCTGCGTCGTACGCTTCTGCGCCTCGGGGATGCCGAAGCCGAAGGCGCCGAGCGCACCCGCGAAGGCGATCTGATTCGCTTCCAGCAGCGGCTGCTTGATCGGCATCTGTCGAGAGGTACCGCCGACTTCGCGGTTCTGAAACAGGCCGAAGGCCGACACCGTCCAGGCATCGTTGATGCGCCACTCGGCTGCGAGCTTGCCGCCCTTGACCTCATTGTCGTTGATGTCCTTGTTGTTCAGCAGCAGGTTGTCGATGAAGCCGTCTTCATTGGTGTACCAGGCTACGGCGCGCAGCGCGAGCTCGTCTTCGATGACCGGCAGGTTGAACATGCCGTCGAAATGGAAATTCTCGCCGCCGTCTTCGGTCGATGAGACCAGGCCGCCGAGATTCACGTCGATGCGCGTCGGGTCGGGACGGTTCGGGATGTAACGCACGGTACCGGCCGAGGAACTCGCACCGTAGAGGGTGCCCTGCGGACCTTTGAGTACCTCGATGCGCGCCAGATCGTGCAATTCGATCGCCGCCTGCCGGCCGCCACCGTCCTGCTTGGTGCGCGCGGTGATCACGGCTTCGTCGTAGTAGACGCCGACGGCCGAGGTCGCCGTCGAGTTGATGCCACGAATGATGTACTTGCGGTCGCCCGGACCGAGGTCCTGCACCACCAGGCTGCTGATCTGCGCTGCAATGTCGCTGAACTCAAGCGCCACCTGCTCGCGGATCGAATCACCGGTTACGGCCTGCACGGCCACCGGCACGTCCTGCAAGGCCTGTTCGCCGCGTTTCTGCGCGGTGACCATGATCTCTTCCATCTGGGCACCGAGCGCCGCCGGCGCAGCGAGTGCCATACCCAGCAGCAGGGCGAGCCTCGCTTGCGGCCTCTGCCGGCTGGAACGGCGCTGTTGTTTGTCTTGCTTCGCCAACATGGAATTTCCCCCTGCTCAGTTTCCGAAACTGGACGAGCCGATATTAACCCTAGTTGTATGAAAAATCATATGTCGGATTGCTGCAGGTTGTTGCCCTGAAGCAACATTCCGGCGCGCGGACACGCCGGCCTCAGGCGTCGCCGCCGAAGCGTCCGGGCGCCAGCTCGGCGGGATCGATGCCGGCGGCCAGCAGTGCCGGCGGCGGTGCCCGACCGGCGGCCAGCGCAGCGCCGAGCGCGGCCATCGCCGGCGCGGTCTGAATGCCGTAACCACCTTGGCCGGCACACCAGAAAAAGCCGTTCACGTCCGGATCCGGACCGAGCACCGGGCGGCGGTCCGGGGCGAAGCTGCGCAGGCCTGCCCATTGGTTGACGACGCGCTCGACCTCCAGCGTCGTCGCCCGTTCCAGCCGGTCGACCGCGGTCGCGACATCGAGATCACCCGGCCAGGCATCCATCGGTGGCACCGGGGTCTCGTCGGCCGGCGACAGCAGCAGGCGGCCGGATTCCGGCACGATGTAGAAACTTTCCTGCAGGTCGGTCGCCGCCGGCCAGTCGTCGGCGACGGTGGCGGGCGCGACGTCGACGATGCAGGCGGTGCGTTTCAGCGGCTGGATGCCGAGCGGGCGCGCGCCGGCCAACGCCGCGACCTCGTCGGCCCAGGCGCCGGCGGCATCGATGAGCTGCCGCCCGCGGAATTCGCCGGCCGGGGTCACTGCGGTCCAGGTCTCGTCGTCGCGTAACAGTGCCGTAACCGCGGCGTTTGCGACCAGCCGGCCACCGCGCGCGCGAAAGCCGCGCAGGTAGCCTTGCAGCAGCGCATGCACGTCGATCCGCTGCGCACCGGCTTCCCACAGGCAGCCGGCCACCGCTTCCGCGCGCAATACCGGCAGGCGTTGGCGCGCGAACTCGGCGGACTCCAGCGACAGGTCCGGTGCCGCATCCCGCCATTCGCGATAACGTTCGTGCAACAACGCCTCCTCACCTGGCCGCGCGAACACCAGGCAGGGTCGAGGTTCGACCAGTGCGTCGCCGGTGAAATCGGCCGGTGGCTCGAACAGGAATTCGCGACTGGCCGCGGTCAGCCGGCGGATCACGGCATCCCCGTAGATGCGGCTGTAGAAGGCCGCGGAGCGCCCGGTCGCGTGCATGCCCGGCTGCGCTTCGGCCTCGAGGATCCGCACCCGGTGCGTCGCCGCCAGTGCCCAGCCCAGCGACAGCCCGGCAATGCCGGCGCCGATGACCAGGAAATCGTCTGCCGGATCCGCCATGCTCGCCTGATCTCCGCGCAGTGCAGACTTCCGCCCGGTCCGTCCGCTCAGGCCATCGCCTGCAGCCAGTGCTCGATGCGGTCCATCGCTTCTTCCAGGCGTGGATACTCCACCGCGCCGAAGCAGATGCGCAGGTGCCCCTCGCCACTGGGTCCGTAAAACGCACCAGCCTCGGTCGCGACGCCGGCCTCGTGCAACAGCCGTTGCGCCAGCGTCTCGCTGGGTATACCCAATGCGCTGAAATCGGGAAACGC
>RFHQ01000151.1 GCA_003695765.1 Gammaproteobacteria bacterium | reverse complement strand
CATAGCGCGCTGTCGAACCCGTCCGAGGTCCTGGCCTTCAAGCGGGAGTGGGGCGACCGCTCGCCGGTCGTGATCGTGCCGACCAAGTATTACGCGACGCCGACCGAGGTGTTCCGCGAAGCCGGCTTTTCGATCGCGATCTGGGCCAACCATCTGCTGCGCGCGGCGATCCCGGCGATGCAGGACTGCGCCCGCCAGCTCGCCGCCGAGCAGAACCTGCAGGGCGTCGAAGACCGGATCGCGCCGGTCAAAGAGATCTTCCGCCTGCAGGGGGCATCCGAGCTGCAGGCCGCCGAGGAGCGTTACCTGCCCGGCAGCGGCCCGGGCGCGCGCGCGCTGATCCTTGCCGCCTCCCGCGGTTCGGCGCTGGGCGAGCTGACGCGCGAGCGGCCGAAAGCGATGGTCGAGATCCAGGGCCGGCCGCTGCTCGCGCACATCGTCGCCGCGTATAACGCCGCCGGGATCAAAAAGATCGATGTCGTGACCGGTTACCGTGGCGATCAGGTCGCGTTACCGGCCATCCGCAGGGTCGAGAACCCGGACTATGCCGACAGCAGCGAGTTGCTGTCGCTGGCACACGGGCTGGCTGCGGACGACGGCGGCGACGGCGACCTGCTGATCTCTTTCGGCGACGTGATCTTCAAGCGCTACATCCTCGATGGCCTGAACGAGCCGGACGCCGATTTCGTCATCGCCGTCGACGCCGACTGGCAGGCCTCCGTGAACCGCGAGCGCGCCGCCGACTACGTGCGCTGCAGCGAGCCGAACTCGCGCCGGGCCTTCTACCGCGAGATCGTCCTCGAGGCGGCCGGCGAGGACCTGCCGCCCGCGGAGCGCCACGGCGAATGGATGGGCCTGATGAAGGTCGCGGCGCCGGCCCTGCCGCGCTTTCGCGAACTCGTCGCCGAACTCGCGGCGGAACCAGCCAATCGCCGCGCCAAGCTGCACCGGCTGCTGAACGAGCTGGTCGCGCGCGGCGAGCGCGTGCGCGTCGTCTATACCACCGGCCACTGGCTGGACGTGGACACGCTGGACGACCTGGTCGCGGCCGGCAGCTTCGGATGATCGGCGCCGCGGAGTTCATCGAGGCCGCGCGCGCCCGGGGCTTCGGGCTGTACAGCGGCGTGCCCTGTTCCTACCTGAAGCCGTTCATCAATTACGTGATCGACGACCGGACGCTGCGCTACGTCGGCGCGGCGAACGAGGGCGACGCGGTTGCGATCGCGGCCGGCGCCTGGCTCGGCGGCCAGCTGGCCGTGGCGATGTTCCAGAACTCCGGGCTGGGCAATGCCGTCAACCCGCTGAGTTCACTGACCTGGACCTTCGAACTGCCGGTGCTGCTGATACCGACCTTGCGCGGCGAGCCCGGCGGCGCCCCGGACGAGCCGCAGCACGAATTGATGGGGCAGATCACGACGGCGCTGCTCGAGACCCTGCAGATCCCGTGGGAATGGTTTCCGCAGGAGGCCGCGGAGGTCGACGGCGCACTCGAACGGGCCTGCGAGCACCTGCTGTCAGAACGGCGGCCGTATGCACTGGTGATGCGCAAGGGCAGCGTCGCGCCGGCGGCGCTGCAGTCGGAACCGGCTGCGCGCGCGCGCGCGGCGGCGGTGCCGCCGCCGGCCAGTCCCGAGGTCCGACGCGCCGACATGCTGCGTGCCGTGCAGGCCGCGGCCGGGCCGGACGACCTGCTGCTGGCGACCACCGGTTATACCGGCCGCGAACTCTATGCGCTCGACGATCGGCCGAATCAGTTGTACATGGTCGGTTCGATGGGCTGTGCCGCGAGCCTCGGCCTCGGGCTGGCGCTGGCTCAGCCCGCGCGGCGGGTCGTCGTGCTCGACGGAGACGGCGCACTGCTGATGCGCATGGGGGTGCTCGCGACCGTCGGCTACGAACGCCCGGCGAACCTGGTCCACGTATTGCTCGACAATGGCGTGCACGAGTCCACCGGTGGCCAGGCCACGGTCTCGCGCTCGGTCGATTTTCCGGCCATCGCCGCAGCCTGCGGTTACCCGCGGGTCGCCGCGGTCGCGACCCCGGACGCGCTGGCCAGCGAGCTGGAAGTCAGCCGCGGCAGCCTGAGTTTCATCCACGCCCCCGTCCTGCCGGGCGTGGCCGCCGACCTGCCGCGCCCGACGATCGGCCCGGCCGCCGTGGCCCGGCGCCTGCGCGGCCATCTCGGCCTCGAGTGACGGCATGCCCCGGCAGATCCTGCTGAATCCCGGCCCGGTCACGCTGTCCGAGCGCGTGCGCCGGGCGCTCAGCGCCGGTGACTGGTGCCATCGTGAGCCCGAGTTCGCGGCCCTGACCCGTGAGATCAATGCCGCTCTCGCGCGGGTCTATGCACCGATGGCGGCCGAATTCGAAGCCGTATGCCTGACCGGTTCCGGGACTGCGGCCGTCGAGGCGATGCTGGCGAATTTCGCAGCCGATGACGGCCTGACGCTGGTACTGGCCAACGGCGTCTATGGCGAACGGATGGCAGCGATCCTCGCCGCGCACGGCAAGCCGCACGAGCTGATGCAGCGGGACTGGCAAGCGCCGCTGGACCCGGCGGCCCTCGCCGAGCGCCTGGCATCCGGGCCGCGCGTGACGCATGTCGCGACCGTGCAGCACGAGACCACGACGGGGCGGCTCAACGACCTGGACGCGGTCGGGGCGCTCTGTCGCGAACACGACGTGGCACTGTTGCTCGATGCCGTCAGCAGCTTCGGTGCCGAGGCCATCGATGCCGAGGCCTGGAACCTGGCGGCGCTGGCGGCCACGGCCAACAAGTGCCTGCACGGCGTGCCGGGGATCTCCTTCGTGCTCGCGCGCAGCGCGCTGTGGCAGGCGTTGCCAGGGCGCGCCGGCAGCGTGTACCTGGATCTCGCGCCTTACTATGCCGGCCAGCACGGTGACGGTTACTCGCCGTTCACTCAGGCCGTGCAGGTCGCCTTCGCCCTGCGCGAGGCGCTGGCCGAGCTCGCCGACGGTGGCGGCTGGCAGGCGCGCCGCGCCGCGTACCTGGAACGCGCCCGGCGCATTCACGCGCAGCTAAGTGAGCTCGGTGTCGCGACGCTGCTGGACCCGGCCGACTATTCGGCGGTGCTCTGGTCCTACCGCGTGCCCGACGGCGACCGCTATGCGCGCATCCACGATGCGCTGAAGGCGGAGGGTTTCGTGATCTACGCCGGGCAGGGCGAGCTGGCCCGCCGGGTGTTCCGGGTCGCGCACATGGGCGACATCCGCGCCGCCGATCTCGAGCGCCTCTGCGCGGCGCTGGAGCGCAGCTTCGGCGCCGGGCGATGATCGAGACCGCGGTCATCCTCGCGGCCGGGCTCGGCAGCCGCCTGCGCGGTGAGCTGGACGACCGCCCGAAAGGCTTCCTGCGGCTCGGCCAGCGCAGCATCATCGAGGAATCGATCGAACTGCTGCAGGGCGCCGGCAT
>RFHQ01000150.1 GCA_003695765.1 Gammaproteobacteria bacterium | reverse complement strand
GCAACAATTTCGACAAGCTCGGGCATTTCATGCAGGGTTTCATGCCGGCGATCCTCGCGCGCGAGATCCTGATCCGCCTGAACGTGATCCCGGATCCGGCCTGGCGGAACTTCTTCACCGTGTCCGTCTGCCTGGCCTTCAGTGCCTTCTACGAGTTGATCGAGTGGGCCGTCGCGCTGCTGTCGGCAGAAGCCGCCGAGTCTTTCCTCGGCACCCAGGGCTACGAATGGGACACGCAGTCCGACATGGCCTGGGCGCTCTTCGGCGCGATCCTGGCCTTGCTGACACTGAGCCGCTGGCACGACCGCCAGCTCGCCCGGTTGCGTGGCGAAACTCACGGACCATGACAGCGCGCCGGCAAAAGGACGATCCGAAACGCTGGTCGCAACGGGTGACCGAGACCAGCAACGCGCTGGATCTCGAAGAGGGCGTGTTCACCTGGGACGACCCGCGGCGCATCGCGCGCTCGCTGAAACGCTCGGCCGAGGCCAGCAAGCGCCGCAAGGCCGGACCCTACCAGTCGGCGATGTCGATGCTGAACTTCTATATCAACCGCGCCGGCCGCAATCTGCCGGCGAAGCGGCGCAAGATACTGGAACAGGCCAAGCAGGAACTGCGGCGCCTGTATGGGCGCGAATGAGTCCGCTCAGGCCGGCCCGCGCGAGTCCAGCGGCAGGCCGCCGGCCAGCGCCGGCGCCGCCTCGCGTTCCTGCTCCTCGGCCTGCTGCATGCGCCAGAGTTCGGCATAGCGTCCGGCGTGGCTGAGCAGCTCGGCGTGGCTGCCCTGCTCGACGACCCGGCCGTGGTCCAGCACGACGATGCGGTCGGCGTCGACCACGGTCGACAGCCGGTGCGCGATCACCAGGCTGGTGTGGCCGCGCGCGACTTCGCGGATCGCGGCGAGGATCGCCTGCTCCGATTTGCTGTCCAGTGACGAGGTGGCCTCGTCGAAGACCATGATCGGCGGGTTCTTCAGCAGGGCCCGCGCAATCGCGACCCGCTGCTTCTCGCCGCCGGACAGTTTCAGGCCGCGCTCGCCGACCAGCGTGTCGCCGCCGTCCGGCAGGCTGGCGATGAACTGGTCCAGGTGGGCCAGCCGGATCGCCTCCCGGACCTCGTCGTCGCCGGCCTCCGGCCGCCCGTAACGGACGTTTTCGAAGATCGTGTCGTTGAACAGCACCGTGTCCTGCGGGACGATGCCGATCGCGCGGCGCAGCGAGGCCTGGGTCACGCTGCGGATGTCCTGGCCGTCGATCAGGATGCGCCCGGCCGTCGGGTCGTAGAAGCGGAACAACAGCTTCACCAGCGTCGACTTGCCGGCGCCGCTGGCGCCGACCACCGCGACCTTGTGCCCGGCCGGCACGGTGAAATCCACGTCGTCGAGGATCTGCCGGTCCGGCCGGTAGGCGAAGCTGACGTGCTCGAAGACGATCTCGCCGTCGCGCACTTCCAGCTCGCGCGCGTCCGGCGCATCGCGGATCTGCGGCTGCACGGCCAGTAACTCGAACATGCGCTCGATGTTCGCCAGCGAGCCCTTGATCTCGCGATAGATGAAGCCGAGAAAGCCCAGCGGCATGAACAGCTGGATCATGAACTGGTTCACCAGCACCAGGTCGCCGATGCTCAGCTCACCGCCGCGCACCTGGAAGGCGGCGAGCCCGATCATGCTGGTCTGGGCCACCGCGATGATCAGCGCCTGGCCGCTGTTCAGCGTGAACACCGACAGCCGGTTCTTGCGCCGCGCCTGCTCCCATTTCTCGAGCTCGCGGTCGTAGCGCTGCGCCTCGAACTCCTCGTTGGTGAAATACTTCACCGTCTCGAAGTTCATCAGGCTGTCGATCGCGCGGGTATTGCTCGACGAGTCCGCCTCGTTGGCCTCGCGCACGAACTGCGTGCGCCACTCGGTGGCGCGCACCGAGTAGAGGCCGTAGGCGGTGACCGCGGCCGCGGTGATCACCGCATAGCTGAACCCATAGTTCACCAGCAGGATGCCGACGACCATGCTGATCTCGAACAGCGTCGGCGCGATGTTGAACACAAAGAAGCGCATCAGGAAGCTGATGCCGGTGACGCCGCGCTCGATGTCGCGCGCCAGCCCGCCGGTCTGGCGATTCAGGTGGAAGTCCAGGTCCAGCGCGTGCAGGTGCCGGAAGACCTGCAGGCCGATGCGCCGCATCGCGCGCTCCGTGACGCGGCCGAAGACGGTATCGCGGATCTCGCCGAACAGCGTGTTCGCGAAGCGCGCCGCGCCGTAGGCCGTGACCAGCCCGACCAGGCCCAGGGTGGAGAGCTGCACGCCGGTCTGCGGGTCCAGCGAATCGACCAGGTATTTCAGGAAGAACGGGATCGCGAGGATCGCGCCCTTCGACGCCACCAGGCAGAGCAGCGCGAAGGCCACGCGCCAGCGGTATTCCCAGAGGTAGGGCAGCAAGACCTTGAAGACGCGCCAGCTGAAGCGCTGCCCGGGGTCGTGTTCGTAGTTGCCGTGGCGCATGGCTTGTATCGATCCGGGCCGGCGGCGGCCGGCCGGGCGTCAATCGTACAGGTGGCAGGCCACCTGGTGTGGCGTCTCCTGCCCGCCCGTCCGTTTCAGCGCCGGCACCTCGACCCGGCAGCGGTCCATCGCCTGCGGGCAGCGCGGGTGGAAGGGGCAGCCCGGCGGCGGGCTGATCGGCGACGGCACCTCGCCGCCCAAAATGATCCGCTTGCGCTTGCCGCCGGGT
>RFHQ01000021.1 GCA_003695765.1 Gammaproteobacteria bacterium | reverse complement strand
CGGGTCAGTTCCTCGAAGTGCTGCAGGCTCGCGGCCTGGATCGTCTCCGCGTCCAGCGCGGTGATGCTGACCGGCAACTCCACCAGCGGCTGTTCGCGCAGCTGCGAGGTGACGACGATTTCTTCGATGGGCTGTGCGGCAATGGCCGCGAGCGGCAGGCTGCCGGCGAGCATGGCCACGGCGACCAGCCGGCAAAGATGCGTGCATGACATGTCGAATCTCCAGTCGTTGGCGGTGGAGATCCGGTTTCCTGGCAGGGAGGCTGGTTGCGAGCGGGTGCTGTCCCTACGCCGGTATTAACCGGATCAGGTTCAAAGGGTTCCCTTGCGGGTCTCAGGCCGGAATGGCCACCCCTCAGTCCGGTTGCAAGCGTAGCACAGCGCCGCAGGGTCGTCAGCCGCCGACGCCGAAGTGCGCCGGAGACCGGCCGTCGCCGGCTGCAGCCGCGCGGCCCGGTGCCGGTGTGGCGGCCAGCGCCGGTCAGGCGTTCTCGAGTTCCGCGAGCGTCGACCGTGCCTCGTCGAGGCCGGGGAAATCCGCCTGCTCGGACTCGAGCGCCTTCTTCAGCTCCTGCTTCGCGCCGACCGGGTTGTTGTTGCGCAGGTAGGCCATGCCGAGATGGTAGTGCAGCACCGCGAGATTGGGCGCGCCGGCGACGGCCCGCTCCAGCAGCCGCACCGCGCGGCCGAAGTCGCCATTGCGATAGTAGGCCCAGCCGACGGTATCGAGCAGCGCCGGCTGTTCCTGCTTCTCGAGCCGTTTCGCCAGCTCCAGCGCGCGCTGGTGACTCGCGGCATCGTCGCGTCGGTCCAGCAGCAACGCGGCGAGATTGTTGACCGCGATCAGGTTGTCCGGGTTGCTCTCGATCAGTTTCTCGTAGATCTGCATGGCCTCATCGTAGCGGCCGGCTTTTTCGAGGCTGGTCGTCAGCAGCAAGGCCAGGCTCGGATCCTGCGGATTGGCCTCGTAGCCGCGGCGGTAGATGGCCCGCTGTGCCTCGGAGCCGGGTTCTTCCAGTGAGGCCAGCGCGACATAGGGCTGCGCCGCCTTCGGCTGCTCGGCGATCAGCGATTCGTAGACCTCGCGCGCCTTGTCGCGCTCGCCCATGCGCGCGTACAGGCCGCCGAGCAGCAGCCGCGCTACCGGCTGGCCGGGATTCTGCTGGAGATAGGACTGGATATAGTCCAGCGCTTCTGCGCTGCGGCCGTTCTGGACCAGCAGGCCGACGAGCCCCTGCAGAGCCGCCATCGCATTCGGGTCTTCCTCCAGCGTCAGCTTGTAGGCCTGCACCGCCTCGTCCACCGAGCCCTTGGCCTGCAGCACGCGGCCGAGCTGGAACTGCGCCAGCGCGTTGTCGGCGTTGACATCGACCAGGCTGCGTGCCTCGACCTCGGCCGCCTCGATGTCCTGTTGCGCCAGCAACGTCTGCACCAGCGCCGCCTTGGCCTGCGCATCTTCGGGATCGACGTCCAGCCGCGCGCGCAGGACCTCCTCGGCCGCATCCGGGTCCCCCTGTGTGGCCAGCAAGGCGGCCAGTTCGCGTGACGCTTCCTCATGGCCCGGGCGGACCGCCAGCACCCGGCGGTAGGTCTCCTGCGCCAGGACCGCGTCGCCGTTCCTCAGATAGGAACGAGCCAGCAGCAGCAAGGCCCGCTCGGAACCCTCTTCCTTGCGCAGGACGACGCGCAGGTCGGCGATCGCGTCGTCCAGCTTGCCTTCGCTGTAGTGAAAGGCCGCCCGTACCAGGAGCGCGCGCGGCTCGTCCGGGACATCGTCGAGGATCGCGTCGTTCAAGGCCCGCGCCGCATCAAGATCCTCGGCTCGCAATTTCAGGACGACCATGCGGTTACGCGCAGCCAGGCCTTCTTTTTCACGGCCGGCAAGCCTGGCCAGTTCCTCGTAGGTCGCGTAGGCCTCGTCGCTGCGGCCATAGGTCTCGTAGAGGCTGCCGAGAGCCAGCCGCAGCTCCAGGTTCTGCGGATCGTCTTCGACGAACTTCTGCATCGCTGCAACGGCGTCGTCCTGACTGCGGCGGGCCGCCAGCAGCCTGACCAGCGCAAGTTTCGGTTGTGTTTCCTCCGGGCGGCTCGCGATCAGCTCGCGGATTACGCGTTCCGCATCATCGACGCGGTTTTCGCCGGCGTAGAACTGCGCAAGGCCGTACTGGTATTCGAGCTTGTCGGGGAAATCGCGCGCGAGCGCGAGCAGGTCCTGCTCGAATTCTTCGTTCTTGCCCGAGCGCCGCAGCAAGGCCAGGCGGAACAGCCGCAGCGGTTCCGCAGCCGAGGCCTCGACTTTACCGATGCCGTCCTCGACGATCGCGAAGGCCTCGTCGAACTTTTCCTGCTCCGCGTACAGGCCGGCCCGGAACATGATCGCGTCGACCAGCGCCGGGTCCAGCTCCAGCGCGCGCTCCACTTCCGCCACGGCCGCGTCGAGGTCTTTTTCGAGGTATTTGACGCGCGCATTCAGCAGGTGCGCCTCGGCATTGTCCGGTGCCAGTTTCAGGGCGGCGTCGGCCTGCTCCCGGGCCTGCTCGGCCGCGCGGCCGAGGAAGTAGTAATTCCCGAGCTTGATCCGCGCCTCGACGAAATCCGGGTCCGCGTCCACGGCCACGAGCAGGTGGCCGATCGCAGCGCGGTATTCACCGTCCTTCTCGGCGATCTTCGCCAGCAGCATGCGTGCCTGCGCGTTCTTGGGCTGGATCTGGGCGGCGTTCTGTGCCTCCAGCTTCGCCTTGACCGTGTCGCCCTGCTCGAGGAACTGTTCGGCTTTTTCCAGGTGGCCGGCGGCGCGCTCTTCGGGCGAACCACAGGCGACCATGGCGAGGGCCATGGCCAGGATCAGCGGGCGGGTCATGCGCATCATCTTGTCCTTCGGCGGAACCGACTTCCGTATCAGTTGAATTTCAGCGGCTTAGCGTACAAGAAACCGGCGCAGGCTGTCGACGCAACGCCCGGCGGTCCGGCCGTCCCAGAGCGCCGGACGCTGGCCGCGCGGCCAGTCGCCGGCCAGCGCCTGGGTCAGCAGGCCGCCGAGTTCTTCCGGGCGGGCCAGCCGGTTGCTGCCGGCCGTCACCGTGACCGGGCGCTCCGTGTTCGGGCGCAGCGTGATACAGGGAATGCCGAGATAAGTGGTCTCTTCCTGCAGGCCGCCGGAGTCGGTGATCGCGACGCGGGCCGAGATCACCAGATTCATGAAGCGGACATAGCTCAGCGGCTCGACCAGGCGCAGACCGGGCGCGCCGGCCAGTCGCTGTTGCAGGCCGGCGTCCGCGAGCCGTGCGCGGGTGCGCGGGTGGACGGGGAAGACCAGCGGCAGCGAGGCCGAGGCGTTCAGCAATTGCTCGGTGATCAGGGCCAGGACCGCCGGGTCGTCGACATTGGCCGGCCGGTGCAGGGTCACGACGCCGTAGCCCTGCGGTGGCAGGCCCAGGTCTTCGCGGGTACTCGCCGCCTCGATGCGCTCGCGCATCATCTCAAAGGAGTCGATCATGATGTTGCCGACGCGGTCGATCTTCTCCGGCGCAATGCCCTCGGCGCGCAGGTTCTCGTCGGCATCAGCGGACGGCGTCCACAGCAGATCCGCGATGGCATCGGTGACCAGGCGGTTGATCTCCTCCGGCATGCTGCGATCGCGGCTGCGCAGGCCGGCTTCCAGGTGCACGATCGGCACGCCGAGCTTGGTGCAGACCAGTGCCACGGCTGCCGTCGCATTCACGTCGCCGACGACGATCACGCAGTCGGGCCGCTCGGCGACGCAGACCTTTTCATAGGCGATCATCGTGCCGCCGGTCTGCTCCGCGTGG
>RFHQ01000149.1 GCA_003695765.1 Gammaproteobacteria bacterium | reverse complement strand
CTCGAGGCGGGCGCGAATCGCGGCCAGCAGGGCTTCGCGGTCCGGCGCTTCGTCGGTCGGGACCGTGATGGCCCGCGCCTGCTCGTCCGCGTCCAGCGGCTCCCAACGCGCGAGCTGCGCTTCGAGCACCGCGAGTCCGGCATCGGAGACCTCGCGCGGCCGCTCGCGGATCCGCCGGCGCAGCGTCGCCGGCGACGCCGTGAATTCCACGAGCAGCACCGGCAGGCCGTGCCGGGTCGCCACCTCGCCGAGCTGCCGGCGCTGCGCCTGCGTCGCGCAGACCGCATCGACGATCGCCGGATAACCGGCCTGGAGGACCGCGCCGGCCAGCTCCGCAAGGCGCCGGTAGACGCGCCGGGACACTGCCGGCGCATAGATGCCCTCGCCCGGCGGCGCAGCGGCATCCGCCTCGGCCGGCAGGCCGAGCATCCGCTTGCGCTCGACGTCGGAACGGATACGGATCGCGCCCAGCCGTTCCGCCAGCCAGCGGCTGTGATGGCTCTTGCCGGCCGCCGACGGCCCCCGGGTCAGCAGCAGGAATGGACGGCGGCCGCTCTTCAGCGCCGCGGCCAGCGCCAGATAGCGCCGGCAGGCGGCGAAGTCGGCGGCCAGCGCCTCGACCTTGGCGCGCACCAGCGCCCGGTAGACGAGGTAGAAGCGCAGTACGGCCACGCCGGCATAGTCGCCGCTGCGCTCCAGCCAGGTGTTGGCGAAGCGCCAGGCCATGGCCGGCCGTTGCCAGGCATGCAGGTCCATGACCAGGAAGGCGATCTCGTTGATCACGTCGATCCAGCGCAGTTCCTCGCTGAATTCGATGCAGTCGAAGGCCAGGGCTCGCCCGTCGACCCAGGCGAGGTTGCGCAGGTGTAGGTCGCCGTGGCACTCGCGCACCCGGCCGGCCCGCCGGCGGGCCTCGATCACGCCGGCCAGCCGGGTCAACTGGCTCTCGGTCCAGCCGGCCAGCGCCTCGACCCCGGCCATGGCCGCCGGCGCGTCCAGGGCCTGGCGCAGGCTGGCGAAATTCTCGCGCGCCTCGGCCGCAATCAGCGCCAGCCCGCCGAAGCGGCTGCCGGCCGGCGCGGCAGCGGCCGCCGCGTGGAAATCCGCGATCCGGCGAGCCAGGTCATCGAGCTGACCGGGCAACAGTCGGCCCGCGGCCAGCAGCCGGTCGAACTGGGCGGCCTGCGGAAAGCGGCGCATCTTCAGCGCGTACTCGATTGCCGGCTCGCTGCCGATCCGCGGCGCCGCGGGACTGCCGCCGATCGGCAGCACGTCCAGGTAATAATCGGCCGCCAGCCGGCGGTTCAGGCGCAACTCTTCGTGACAGAAGAAACGGCGCCGTTCCAGTGAACTGAAATCGAGGAACCCGAGATCGACCGGTTTCTTGATCTTGTAGGCGTACCCGCCTGCGAGCAGCACCCAGGAAATGTGGGTCTGGATCAGTTCGACCTCGCCGGCCGGATCCGGGAAACGGGCCGGGTCCAGCAGGTTGGCGATCAGCTGCGGCAACTCCGTCACTGGCGGCAATCCCTCCCTTACGAACAGCCCGAGACACGCTGCGCGTCCGGGCATGACAAGCTTCACGGCCCCGCGTTACCCTTGTCAAAAAGCAGCGGCCAGCCAGCTGGCGGCCAAGGGTAAGGATCATCGCCGCCCAGCCAAAGCCACCCGGAGTACCGCACCCGCTACCCGCAGACCGCGCGCTGCGGCGCTGCGATCCCGCACGGCTCGGCTTCGACAGCACCGCGGACGTCGAACCCAAGGTCGCCCTGGTGGGACAGGATCGCGCACTCAGCGCGCTGGAGTTCGGTGCCCGGATCCAGGCCGCCGGCTTCAATCTGTATGTGCTCGGAAACACCGGGCGACAGCGGCATCTGATCACCGGTGAATTCCTGCGCAAGGAAGCGCAGGGCCGGCCGACGCCGGGCGACTGGGTCTACGTCAACAACTTCGATGATCCGCGCAAGCCACGCGGCCTGTCGCTGCCGGCCGGCATCGGTGCCCGGCTGCGCCGGGACGCCGCGCGGCTGATCGAGGAACTGCGCAGCGCAGTGCCCGCGGCCTTCGAGAGCGAGACCTATCGCAACCGCCTGGCGGAGATCGAGCAGGAGCTGAACGAGCGCAACAAGCGCTTCATGGAAGGCATCGAGAACGAGGCCCGCGAGCGCGGGCTGGGCCTGATGCCGACGCCCCACGGCTTCGCGCTGGCGCCGGTCCGCGACGGCAAGATCCTCAGTCAGGAAGACTTCGAAGCATTGCCCGAAGCGGAACGGCAGCGCATCGAGAACGATATCGAGGAACTGTCCAACCGCCTGCGCCAGCATTTCGAAAACCTGCCCGCCTGGCACAAGGAACAGCGGGACCGGATCCGGGAACTGGACGAAAGCGTGGCTCGGCAGGCGATCGGCACGCTGATCGATGCCATGCGCGAACGCTACCGCGAGCACCCGGCCATCCTCGACTACCTGGAGGCCGTCCGCGAGGACCTGGTCAGCCACGCGCAGGAACTGCGCGCCGGCGGCCAGCCGACGCCAATGCCGCCGGGAATGCAGCCCGATCCGGCGCAGATCTTCGCCCGCTACCAGGTGAACCTGATGATCAGCCACAAGGACGGGAGCGGTGCGCCGGTCGTCTATGAGAGCAACCCGACCTATCAGAACCTGATCGGGCGGGTCGAACACCTGTCGCAATTCGGCAGCCTGGTCACCGATTTCACGATGATCCGGCCCGGTGCACTGCATCTAGCCAACGGCGGTTACCTGATACTCGATGCCGACAAAGTGCTGTTGCAACCTTTTGCCTGGGACGCCCTGAAACGCGCCGCCCGCAACGGCGAGATCCGCATCGAATCGGTCGCCGAGTTCCTGAGCCTGATCGCTGCCGAGGGGCTGGAACCCGACCCGGCGCCGCTGGACGTCAAGATCGTGCTGATCGGCGACCGCCTGCTCTACTATCTGCTCTGCGAGGCCGATCCGGAGTTCCCGCAGCTGTTCAAGGTCGCGGTCGACTTCGAGGACCGGATTCCACGCGCCGACGAGAACCTGCCGCTGTACGCCGAGATGCTGGCGAGCATCGTTCATCGCGAGCAACTGGCGCATTTCAGCAGTGGCGCCATCGCCCGCGTGATCGAGGAGAGTTCGCGGATCAGCGGGGACTCGGCCAAGCTGTCGACGGACTTGCAGCGGATCACGGACCTGATGAGCGAGGCGGATTTCCTTGCCCGCCAGCGGCAGGCCGCGCGGGTCGAAGCCGAAGACGTGGAGGCTGCGGTGCGCCAGCGCAACTACCGCCTGGACCGGCTCCGTGAAACGACCCACGAGGCCATCCAACGAAACATCGTCCACGTGCAGACAGAGGGCCTGGCCGTGGGCCAGGTGAACGGCCTGTCGGTGCTGCAGATCGGCGAGTTCGCGTTCGGTCAGCCCTCGCGCATCACGGCGACGGTCAGGGTCGGGGACGGCAAGCTGATCGACATCGAGCGCGAGGCCCAGCTCGGAGGCGCGATCCACAGCAAAGGCGTGATGATCCTCGGTTCCTTTCTCGGTGCCCGCTACAGCCGCGACCTGCCGTTGTCCTTTGCCGCCAGCCTGGTATTCGAGCAGAGCTATGGCGGCGTCGACGGCGACAGCGCCTCGGTGGCCGAGTTGATCGCGCTGCTATCGGCGATCGCTGAACTGCCAGTGCGCCAGTCGCTGGCGATCACCGGGTCGATCGACCAGCACGGCAAGGTGCAAGCCATCGGTGGCGTCAACTACAAGATCGAGGGCTTTTTCGATGTCTGCGATGCGCGCGGCCTGAGCGGCGAACAGGGAGTGCTGATCCCGGCCGATAACGTGGATCACCTGATGCTGCGCGCGGACGTCGTCGAGGCCATCTCGGCCGGCCGCTTTCACGTCTATCCGCTGACCGAATTCGACGAGGCCCTGGCACTGATGACCGGCCTGCCCGCGGGCCGTCGGGGTGCCGACGGCGAGTTCCCGGTCGGCAGCGCCAACCGCGCGATCGAGAGCGCCCTGCAACGCCTGGCGATGCGCCGCCAGCGTTTCGGCAAAACCGAAAAGCGGCGCGCGCGCAAGAACGGCGACGCCGGCGGCCCGCCCGCATGAAGACGGGCTACCGCATCCTGCTGTCGCTGAACGCCGGCGCGCCCGCCAGCCTCGTCGAGCAGGCACTCGAGGCCCTGTGGCCCGGCATGGCAGAGGAACTGGTCGGCCTGTTCATCGAGGACAGCGAGATCTTCGAAATGGCCCGGCTGCCGGTGGCCAGGGAAATCCGCCGCGATGGCGGCCGCCCGCGCCCGCCCGATGCCGCCTCCATGGAGCGCGAGTTTCGCCAGCAGGCGGCCCGCCTGCGCGAGATCTTCGAACGGCGCGCCCGCCATCTCGCCCGGCGCTGCGCCTTCCGTGTCGCCCGCAGTTCACCGGCCATGCTGCTGCGGGAGGCCAGCGAGGAATTCGACGTCCTGCTGCTCGCCGACAGTCCGGAACGCCCCGAATATCATTGGGCGATCCGCCGCCAGCTCGCACTGCTGATACAGGCCGGGCCGCGCATGATCGTGATCGCCAGGCCAGCGCAACCCTTCGCGCGGCGTATCGCCGTGCTCTGCGACGGCAGCGAGGCAGGCCAGGCCGCTTTGCGCACCGCGCAGGAACTCGCCGCCGGCCGCGACCTGGAACTGCTCCTGCTGCTGCCGCCCGGCGGCGAGGCGCCGCCATCCGGCCCGGGCGAAGAGAACTGGCGCGTCAGGCGCCTGCCGGGGCTGGAGGCGACCAGCATCAGCGGCCTGCTGCGGGCCGAGGGCGCCGCCTTCCTGGTGCTGCCCCGGCGCATCGCCGCCGCGCAGCCGGCGGTCATCGCCGAACTCGTGGACCGCGCGCCCTGCTCCGTGATCCTCAGCGGCTGAAGCGCAACTCAGTTCAGCCAGCGGCTGACGCTGTCCAGCAAGGCCTTCATGTCGGCTCGTGTCGCTGGCAGCTCTTCGGGCGGCAGGTCCAGGTGATTCAGCGGGATCTCCTGCCGGTACTGCTCGAACACGGGGGCCACGACCTCCAGCGCGTAATGCGGAATGCGGCGGTTGCGACGGAATTCGGCGATCGGGATTTCCGCCGTGATGATGCTCTCATCGTTGCCCGGATCCTCGGCCAGCACTTCGCCCCGCGGGCCGACGATCAGCGAGCCGCCGCCGAACCTGGCCAGTTCGCTGTCCGGCGGAAAGGTGATGTTCGACATCGCCGAGTAGAAATCGTTGTACCAGGCTGTGGCGCGCACATCCAGCGGCGAGAACAGCGTGGCCGTGCGGAACATGATCTCCGTGCCGCGCATTGCGAACGCGGCGAACACGAACGGATCGAGTTGCACGGTGCTGACCGCGATGTTGCCGAACTCCGTTCGCAGCACCGGGAACTCGGCCTCGATGCCGTAGCGTGCCCGGTAGCGGTCGCGCACCGCCTCGATCGTCGTCGTCGGAATTTCGCCGTCCGGACTCAGGCGCTTGATATTTCGAGTCTTCCAGAATTTCGCTGCGACCTTGCCGTCGCGCCCTAAGACGGTGTTGAGGCTCAGGATGTGGCCGGGCCACTCCAAATCGCGGGCGTAGCTGCCGAAGATCAGGTAGCTATCGCACTCCCTGGCCATCGCCCCGAGGCGTTCCGTCTCCGGGCCCGGCACCTCGATCGTGAAGCGCAGCTTCTCCGCGCGCGTGCCGGTGGAGTAGCCGGTCAGCGGGAATTCGTTGTAGAGCAGGAAGTCAGGCTTCGGCGCTTCTGCGCAGGCCTGCCGCGCGAACCTGAGCATGCGCTGCAGATTCTCTTCCAGGCCCGCCTCGATACTGCTGGCTTCCTGCAGGTTGGTGGCCATGTTCTGCACGACCTTGACGACGACGACGTCCTTCTCGAGCGGCCGTTTCGCATAGCTTCCGTCCGGTCGCACCAGTTCGGGCACGCCTTCCACCGCGCCGGCCTGGCCGGCCAGAAGCGTGGCGGCGATCAGCGCCGGGGCGCCTGTTCTCGCGAGTCGCATCGATCCTCTCCTTTCTTGCTGTGCCAGCGCCCGGCGCCGGATCCGTCAGCTCTTTTCCCAGAGTTCCCGTCGCAGCCAGTCGGCCAGTTCGCGCGCATCGCTGGCCGTCAGATCCTTGTCGAACTCCGCGAGCACGCGCTGCCGGACGGCCGGTGTCAGCACCTCCCGCAGCACCCCGAGCAAGCGCGGTGCGGCACTGATGATCAGCCGCTGATAGGCGCCACGCTGCTGGGCCTCGTCGAGCACCCGAGCGATCTCGCGCGCGAAGCGGCCGAGGGCCTCGTCGTGGGGATCGGTCGTGCGTTCCATCGCATGGCGCCCCTGCCCCGCGCTGTCGAAGGCCCGGCCCGGCTTGTCTGCGTACAGATCCCGTGCCTGCAGCCGGCCCTCCGGCCATTCCAGATCACGCACCGGTTCCAGGGGCGCGAATTTCTTGTCGTGTTCGAAGATGCGGCATTCGGCCGCGTTGGCGGTGAGTACCCATTCCGTCTGTCCGGCCACGGTCTCCTCCTTTCGCAGGCCGAACGCCCGCCGCCCGGGCGTTCCGCACTGCCACCCATAGACTAACGGCTCTGCGCCCCGGCGTCGCCTGCCCGCAGGCCGGTAGCCGGCCCGGCTCGCGACGCCATGAGACGCTCTACTGACCTATATTCGGTTGATCCTGCGGGAAACAAGCCTAACGCATGGAAATCGACGTCATTCTGAACGAGTTCACCTCGGCCGCCGAGGCCCGTGAACTCGGCCTGCTGGCGGAGCGTTACGGCATCCGTGGCGTCTGGGCCAGCAACTACGGCTGGTCGCGCGATCCCTTCCTCGCCCTGAGCCTGCTGGCCGAAGCCTCGAGCCGCATTCGCGTCGGCCCGATGGCCATCAGCCCGGCCGAGCTACACCCGCTGAAAATGGCCAACCTGCTGTTCACGCTGAACGAGATCAGCCGTGGTCGCGCGATGATCATGGTCGGCGGTGGCGGCGCCGTCCTGCAGGCCATGGGCAAGCAGCGCGAACGAATGATCCGGCAGGCGCGCGAGTGCCTGGAAATCCTCAAATCGGCCTCGCCGGACAGGATGCTCAACTACAGCGGTGAGCTATACAAGGTCTATGGCTACCAGCCGCGCTGGTACACGCACGAACCACCGCTGATCTATTTCGGCTCCAACCACCCGCAGAGCCGGCGCCTCGCGGTGGAACTGGCCGACGGCCTGATCACCAGCGACTTCGTCCTGCCCCTGATGCGCCAATTCATCGCCGAGACCCGCGCGGAACTGTCCGCCGCCGGACGCTCGCCGGACGAGTTCCGAATCAGCAATTTCTGGGCCTGGCACATCAAGGCCGATGCCGAAGCCTCACGCGCCGAGGCCCGCCGCGAACTGATGCTGCGCGGCTGGCTGCGCGACAAGTATTTCGCACCCTTCCTGGATGCCGAGGAACTGCGCATCATGCGCGCTCACGAACAGGATTTCCTGAACGCCTTTCTGCGCGGCAGCGACCGGATCGAGAACGTGCCGCCGGAGCTGGTGGACAAGATGATCGAGAACATCTCCTTCGTCGGTGGACTCGATCGAATCGATGCCGCGATCGAGACCCTGCGCGGCTTCGCTGAGGCAGGCCTCAGTGAAATCGCCCTGCGCGTGCACGACGAGCCAGCCGAGGCGATCCGACTGATCGGGGAGCGGGTGCTGCCCGCGCTGTGATGCTCGCCGCCGGGCGGACACTTGCCGGCGGAGGCCCGTGGGCTCACAGTGAGGCGCGGGAGACTGATCAATGTTCCAGACACAGTTCGCAACCGCTGCCCGCCGCCTGTGGCTGTTCTGCGCCCTGCTGGCTGCGGGCGGGGGCGCGGCGGCGGCCGAGGAGCCGGCGCCCGCAGCTGGACCGGCCGTCTACGCGCGCTATTGCGTCGACTGTCATGGCGCCGCCCTGGCCGGCTCAGCCCATGGCCCAGCGCTGAGCGGACCGGACTTCGCGGCCCGCTGGGGCGGTGACACGGACCAGCTGGCGGCCTACCTGGCGGTGACCATGCCGCCCGGCGAAGCGGATCGTGTGAGCCCGGCCGAACAGGCTGCGCTGGCCCGATGGCTGCTGGCCGAAGCTGCCGGCGACGGCCGGGCCGCCGCAGAGCCAGGGGCCGGCCAATGGGCATCCTTCGCCGCCGCCGGCAGCATCGATGAATGGGCGCGTGGTCGCTCGGGTTTTCGCAACCGGCGCCTCGAGACCTTCCGTCCGGTGACGATGGAGATGCTGACCTCACCGCCGCCCGGCGACTGGCTGAGCTGGCGCCGCAGCCTGGACGGCCAGGCGCATAGCCCGCTGGCGCAGATCGACCGGGACAATGTCGGGCGGCTGCGCCTGGCCTGGTCGCTGGCCATGGAAAGCGGCAGCAACCAGGGCACGCCGCTGGTGCACGACGGCATCATGTTTCTGACCCATCCGGGGAACCTGTTGCAGGCCGTCGATGCGGCCAACGGCAACGTTCTCTGGGAGTACCGCTACCATTACCCCGCCGAGGCGCGCACGCTCGGCGGGCCGACGCGCAACATCGCGATCTTCGGCGAGCGCCTGTTCCTCGCCACTTACGACGCGGCGCTGGTCGCGATCGATGCGCGCAGCGGCGAGGAGATCTGGCGCGTCACCAAGGCAGACTATCGTGAAGGCTACACGCACAGCAGCGGTCCGATCATCGCCGGCGGTGTCGTTGTCAGCGGCATCAATGGCTGCGAACGCTACAAGCGCGGTGGCTGTTTCATCACCGGCCACGACCCGGAGACGGGTCGCGAACTCTGGCGGCTGTCCACGATCGCGCTGCCCGGCGATCCGAACGATACCAGCTGGGGCGGCCTGGCGCCGGAATTCCGGGCCGGCGGGGACACCTGGATCGCCGGCAGCTACGACCCGGCGCTGAGACTGTTCTATATCGGGACCTCGCAGGCCAAACCCTGGGTCGCGGCCAGCCGCGGCATGAGTCCGCTGGATGCCGCGCTGTACACGAATTCGACGCTGGCGCTGGATCCGCTCAACGGCCGGCTGGCCTGGTACTTCCAGCACCTGCCGGGCGAGAGCATCGACATGGAGACCGGCTTCGAGCGCGTGCTCGTGGATATCGACGGGCAGCCATTGCTGGTCACGGTCGGCAAGGATGGCATCGCCTGGAAACTCGACCGGCGCGATGGCCGCTTCGTCGCGCTGCGCGAACTGCTGCCGCAGAATATCTACGCGGTCGTCGACCACGAACAGGGCCGGCTGCAGTACCGGCAGGACATCATCGACGCGCAGATCGGTGACCGTATCGAGGCCTGTCCGGGCATCTACGGGGGGCACAACTGGCAGGCCAGCGCCTATGATCCGGCGAGCACGAGCCTGATCGTGCCACTGCATCGCCTGTGCTCGGAGATGATCGGGCGGGCGATCGAGCGCCGGCTCGGCGGCGGTGGCTACGGTGGCGATTCACGGACCTACCCGATGCCGGACAGCGGCGGGCGGCTCGGGCTGCTGCTGGCGCTGGACCTGCGCACGCTCGAGACGCGCTGGACCCGCGAGCAGCCGGCGCTGTTCCTGACCGGCGTCCTCACCACCGCCGGTGGGCTGAGCTTCGTCGGCGATCTCGACCGGCGCTTTCAGGCAATCGACACGGCCCGCGGAGAGCTGCTCTGGGAGCGCCGCCTCGGCGCGCCGCTGCACGGTTTCCCGATCAGCTACCTGGCCGACGGGCGGCAGTACATCGCCGTGCAGACGGGCATCGGTGTGTTCCGCGCGCTGACGGCGACGCTGAGCCCGGATATCTACCAGCCCACCGGCGGGCAGATGCTCTACGTGTTCGCGCTCGACGACTGAGCCGGTCAGGCCATGTCGCGGCGGTGCCGGCTCAGGTCACCGACCAGGTCCGGCGAGATGTCGCGGCTGCGAAAACGCCAGACGCCATCGACCTGCTCGAACTCATCGTGATAGTGGCCGCTGAAGATCGGCTGCAAGGGGAAGTCCGGCGGCACGGCCTGGAATACCGTGATATAGCACTGGGCGCGTGCCCGCCTGCCATCGGCATCGACTTCGATCTGGATATTGCTCATGACATGCTTGGTGCGCGGCTTACCATCGTAGAGGATCAGCTGCTGCAGCGTCTGCCGGACCGCATCCTCGCCGGTATCGCCGCCGGACGG
>RFHQ01000148.1 GCA_003695765.1 Gammaproteobacteria bacterium | reverse complement strand
GCCGAGAACGCGCTGACCCGGCGCTACCTCGACCGGCTGCCGCAGCGCGATTGGTTCGCCCAGCGTCTGGCCTCGCTGATCGACTATGAGCGTCGTGGCGTGCCGGTGAAGCGGGGCGGGGTCTACCTGTTCGAATACAACAGCGGGCGGCTGGAGCAGGACCAGCTCCGGTTGAGCCGCGACCCGCGCGAGCTCGGCGAGGTCATCATCGATCCGAACGCGCTGGCGGCCGACGGCTCGATCTCTGTCCCGCTCTGGTCACTGAGCCCGGATGGGCGCTGGCTGGCCTGGGCACAATCGGTCGGCGGCAGCGACTGGGACAGCTGGCGTATCCGCGACCTGACAAGCGGTGAAGATCTGCCGGAAGTCATCGAGGGCACGAAGTTCACCAGCGTCGCGTGGCTGCCGGATGCGAGCGGTTTCTTCTATAGCCAGTATCCATTCGTCGAGGGGCGTTGGGACGACACGCGGCAAGTGCGCGTGCGCTGGCATCGTCTCGGCAGTGACCCGGCCGAGGACCCGGTGATCTTCGAGGTCACGGATCACCCGACCCGCAATCCCTACGCGACGGTCACCGAGGACGGGCAGTTCCTGGTCTACAGTCTGTTCGACGGCTACGAGACCAGCGGCGTCTACTACCAGCGGCTCGACGGCGCGACCCCGGTCGGTCCGGTGCAGCGCCTGCTCGATGCCTGGGATGCGCGTTACGAATTCGTCGGCAACGACGGCGAGCGGTTCATCGTGCAGACCACGCGCGATGCGCCACGCGGGCGCGTGATCGCGATCGATCTGGCGAAGCCGGACCCGGCGGACTGGCAGAAGCTGGTGCCGGAGGCTGCGGAAGCCATCGAGAGCGTCGCTCTGCTGGGTGGCAGGCTGTACGTGCAGAGCATTCGCGATGCCCATGCGTTGGTGCGGCTGTTCGCGCTCGATGGCAGGCCACTGGGCGAGCTGCCGTTGCCGGGCATCGGTTCGGTCGGCAACTTCAGCGGCCGCGCCGACGACCCGGAAGTCCTGTTCGGTTACACCGATTTCACGACGCCATGGACGATCTACCGCCATCACGCGACGAGCGGCGATATCGAGTTGCTGTTCCGGCCGGAGACCGGCCTCGACCCAGATGCGTTTCGCAGCCGCCAGGTCTTCTATACCAGCCGCGACGGCACCCGCGTGCCGATGACCGTCATCACACCGGTCGATCGTGAAGCAGGCCAGCCCGGCCCGCTGGTGCTCTACGGCTATGGCGGCTTCAATGTCTCGCTGCTGCCGAGTTATTCGACCGCGCGCGCCGCCTGGCTGCAGGCCGGTGGCGGCTATGCGGTCGCGAACCTGCGCGGCGGCGGAGAATACGGCGAGGCCTGGCACCAGGCCGGCACGAAACTGAACAAGCAGAACGTCTTCGACGATTTCATCGCGGCCGCCGAGTGGCTGCAGGGCAACGGCTACGCGAGTCGCGAGCAGCTGGCCATCTGGGGCGGCAGCAATGGCGGCCTGCTGGTCGCGGCCGTCGCCAACCAGCGGCCGGAACTGTTTGCTGCGGTCGTGCCGGCGGTCGGCGTGCTCGACATGCTGCGCTATCACACCGCGAGCGCCAATGCCCGCCAGTGGTCCAGTGACTATGGACTGGCCGAGAACGAAGCGGAGTTCCGGGCGCTGTACGCCTATTCGCCGTATCACAATCTGAAGCCGGGCGAATGCTACCCGCCGACCCTGGTCATGGCGGATGCGAACGACGACCGCGTCGCCCCGTGGCACAGCTACAAGTACGCCGCGGCGCTCCAGTACGCTCAGGGCTGCAAGCACCCGGTGCTGATCCGCATCGAGACCAATACGGGCCACGGAGCTGGCGCGTCGACCAGCAAGATCATCAACGAATACGCGGACCAGTGGGCCTTCGTCGCCGAGCACACCGGTCTCGAGCTTCCCTGATCGCTGGGATTCGGCGCCCGCCAGCGCTTACCAGGGTAGCTCGCTGCCGTCGACGTTGATAAAACGTCCGGCCTGTTCAGGGCCGAGCGATGCGATCAGCGTGGCAATTCGCGCGGCAGCCTCCGCGGGGCGAAGCAGTTCCAGTTCACCGCTTTCGATCAATGGCAACAAGGGCTGGAACGCCCGCGGCACCGGCTCGCCCGGCGCCCGATCCAGCACGCCCTGCGTATCGACCAGTCCCGGGTTCAGCAGGCCGACGGTAATGCCCCGGGACGCCAGGTCGCCGGCCAGCTCGTGCACGGCGAAATGCAGGGCCGCTTTGCTGGCCCGGTACGCGTACAGCTTCAAACCCGGCCCGAGCAGGCCGTGCGAGCCCGCGGCGCTGCCGAGAAACACCAGCTTGCGCTGCCGACCCTGTTGCAGGTTGTCCAGCAACAGTTCGCTGAGGTGGATCGGACCGACGAGATTGGTCTCGAGGCTGTCATGAAACAGGGAATAGTCGAGGCGCCCGAATTCCTGCGGCGCCGGGTCACCGAGCAGCGCCGCATTGTGCAACAGGATGTCGAGCGGACGCCCGGCGAGCCATTCCGCCAGCGCCTGCCGGCTGGCCGGGCTGGTCAGGTCCAGCGGCACGATTTCCACGCGGGCGCTCCCGGCGGGCAGCGCTTGCAGTTCGCCCGCGGCGTCCGGTTGCCGAGCGGTTGCAACGACCTCCCAGTCGAGGGCGGCATAGTGCCGTGCGAGCGCCAGGCCGATGCCGCGGTTGGCGCCGGTAATGAGAACACTGTTCCTCATGCGATGACCAAGGCGATTCGTCAGTTCAACGGGCTGTGCCGGCGTTCGGTGCTGATTCTAGCCGCGTAGCTGCCAGGCGAGCAGCGCCACGAAGCCGGCCACGGCGGCCAGTGCCAGCAAGGCAGCCCGCCAGTCGCCCCGTCCCGCCTTCGGCGCGTGCTTGCTCCACCAGCGAGCAGCCGGCCAGAGCATGACGATGAAAAGGACCAGCAGGGCCGCCTGGCCGAGCTCGAACCAGTCGAATTCCATGGCCGTTCCAGCGGAGGGCAGGGCGCTCCGGGCCGACTGTGACCGGCCCGGAGCGGAGATTCAGTCGTCGCCCATGATGCCGAGCAGGCTCAGCAGGTTGATGAACAGGTTGAAGATGCTGAGGTACAGGCCGTAGGTGGCCATGATGTAGTTGGTCTCACCGCCGTTGACGATCCGGCTGGTGTCGAACAGGATGAAACCGCTCATCAGCAGGATGATCGCCGAGGACACCGCCAGCGACAGCGCCGGCATGCCGAGGAAAATGTTTGCGAGTGCGGCGATCAGCACGACCATGAAACCGGCGAACAGGAAGCCGCCCAGGAAACTGAAATCGCGGCGCGAGTTCAGTGCGTAGGCCGACAGTCCGAGGAAGATCACGCCGGTGCCACCCATGGCCGTGGCAATCGTCTCCGGCCCTTTTGGCAGCGACAGGTAGATGTTCAGCAGAGGCCCGAGGCCGAGACCGAGCAGGCCGGTGATGCCGAAGATCACGCCGATGCCGGCAGCCGAATTGGCCGTGCGCGGCAGCACGAAGATGCCCAGCACGAAGGCCACGCCCACGCTGACGAGATAGGTCATCGGCGGCAGCGCCAGCGCCATCGACAGCGCTGCGGTCGCAGCGCTGAACAGCAGGGTCATCGACAGCAGCAGGTAGGTATTGCGCAGCACGCGGTTGCTGCGCAGCGCGCCCTCCTGGATCGCCGTCGCGGCCACGCTCTGCGCGCGGCTCTGCTGCTGCATGTAGTTTCGATCTGAAAGCGCCATCGGCTGCTCCTCGCTGAATAGGCTGAATAGGACCTTTCTGGTACGACATCGATTCTAGCACGGGGTTC
>RFHQ01000020.1 GCA_003695765.1 Gammaproteobacteria bacterium | reverse complement strand
GGGCCGGGAGACGATCGGCGCCGACGACGACTTCTTCGCCCTCGGCGGCCACTCCCTGCTCGCCCTGCAGCTCATCGCACGCATCCGCGAGCAGACCGGCGTGCGAATCCCGTTGCCGCTCTTCTTCGAATCTCCTTCCGTGGCCGCCCTGGCCCGCCGGGTGGCGGCGCTGGCGGCGTCCGGTGAGGTCGACAGCGCGCCGGCGCTGGCCCGCCGCCGGCGGATCGCCAGGACGGGTACGGCACAGTAGAGCCAACTGGGAGATTACAATGGCTGCAGCAAGACTCAGGCCCAAGGTACAGAGCGTGGAAGAAGAAACCCGGAACATCGATGAACTCGCCGAACATTATCGCGAGCTGCTGATCGGCATCGGCGAGGATCCGACCCGCGAGGGCCTTGTCGATACGCCGCGGCGCGCGGCCAAGGCCCTGCATTTCCTGACGCGCGGCTACCGGCAGGATCTCGACGAGTTGATCAACAGCGCCGTGTTCACCAGCGATACCGACGAGATGGTGATCATCCGCGACATCGAGATGTATTCGCTCTGCGAGCACCACATACTGCCCTTCATCGGCAAGTGCCATGTCGCCTACCTGCCGCAGGGCAAGGTGCTGGGGCTGTCCAAGATCGCGCGGATCGTCGACTACTTCGCGCGGCGCCTGCAGATCCAGGAAGTGCTGACCAAGCAGGTGGCCAACTGCGTCAATGACGCGATCGACGCACGCGGCGTCGGCGTCGTCATCGAGGCGCGGCACATGTGCATGATGATGCGTGGCGTCGAAAAGCAGAACTCGACGATGACCACGTCCTGCATGCTCGGCGCCTTTCGCAGCGAACTGGCGACGCGCGAGGAATTCCTGCGCCTGCTGAAGCTCTGATGCTCAGCGAATCCGGTTCCAGGCCGCCAGCGCAGCAATCTTGTAGGCCTCGGCCAGCGTCGGGTAGTTGAACACCGCCTCGACCAGGTAGTCGAGTTGCCCGCCATGGGCCATGACCGCCTGGCCGATGTGTATCAGTTCGGTAGCGCCTTCGCCGATGATGTGCACGCCGAGCAGGCGCCGGTCTTCGAGTCCGAAGACCAGCTTCAGCAAGCCTTCCTGGTTGCCCTGGATCTGGCCGCGCGCGGTTTCCCGCAAGTGCGCGATGCCGCTGTCATAGGGAATGCCGGCCGCCTGCAGCTCCTGCTCGGTCTTGCCGACCATGCTGATCTCCGGGACGGCGTAGATACCGAAGGGAAAGTACTCCGGGCTGCTCGTGCAATCGGCGCCGAAGGCGTGGCAGGCCGCAAGCCGCCCCTGTTCGGCCGAGGTCGACGCCAGGGCTGGAAAGCCGATGACGTCGCCGACCGCGTAGATGTTCGGCACCGAGGTCTGGTAATGCTCGTTGACGCGCAGCCGGCCGCGCTCGTCGGCCTCGAGACCGGCCTGATCCAGCGCCAGGCCGGCCGTGGCGCCGACCCGCCCGGCGGCGACCATCAGCGTGTCGCTGCGCAGGCGCTTGCCGCTGGCCAGCCGCGTGATCACGCTGCCGTCGGTGTCGCGTTCGACGCTTGCCAGCTGCTCGCCGAGGCGCAGCAGGATGTCGCGGCTCTGCAGCTGATGGCGGAATTCGTCGATCACGTCCCGGTCGATGAAATCGAGCATCTGTTCGCGGCCGTCCACCAGCGTGATGCGCGTGTCCAGCGCGCTGAAGATCGTCGCGTACTCGACGCCGATCACGCCGGCGCCGATGACCGTCATGCTGCGCGGGATCTCGGACAGGCCGAGGATGCCGTCGCTGTCGATGATGCGCTCGTCGTCGAAGGGTATGTCGTCCGGCCGGTGCGGCACGGTGCCGGTGGCGACGACGATATGCTCGCCGCGCACGATGGTCTCCTTGCCGTCCAGCGCCAGGATGCGCAGGCGCTGCCGGTCCACGAAGGACGCCTCGCCGTTGATCACGGTGACCCCATTGCGCAGCAGCTGGTGGCGGATGATCTCGATCTGCCGGCTGACCGTGGCCTGCAGGCGGTGCATCAGGTCCGCCATCTTGATGTCGGACTTGACGCGATAGCTCTGGCCATAGAAACCGCGCTGGCGCCAGCCACTGAGAAACAGCACGGCCTCGCGCAAGGTCTTGCTCGGGATCGTGCCGGTATGCGCGGTCACGCCACCGACGATCTCCCGCTTTTCGATGACGGCCGCCCGCTTGCCCAGTTTCGCGGCCTGCACCGCCGCGCGCTGACCGCCCGGGCCGCTGCCGATGACGACGAGATCGAACTCCTGCATCCTGCCCTGTCCGGATTATGGAAAGTCGCGATGATACTGAAGCGGGCGGGCCGGCAACCGTGACGCGGTCGCCATTCCGGGCGGCTTCAGCGCCAGGCGGGGGCCATGTCCTGCAGCAGCTCGACCAGCCGGCCGATGTCCTCCTCGTCGTGGGCGAGGCTCAGAAAGCCGCACTCCCAGGGACTCGGCGGCAGGTAGATCCCGCGCGCCAGCGCGGCCTGGAACAGCGCCGGGTAGTGCCGTGGCACGGTATCTGGCATGTCGGCCGGCCGGCGCAGCGGGCGCTGGGCGTCGGCCCCGGGCGCGATCCAGAACAGCGACTCAAACTGCTGCAGGCGGAGGCCGGACAGCCCGGACAGCCCGGCCCCCAGCGACCGGCCGAGCGCGCGCAAGCGCGCATAGCCGTCGGTGTCGACCAGCGTCCGCAGCGTGGCGAGCCCGGCGGCCATCGCGACCGGGTTCGCGCTCAGCGTGCCGGCCTGGTAGACCGGTCCCTCCGGCGCCAGTTGTTCCATCAGGTCGCGGGGCCCGGCGACGGCACCGACCGGGAAGCCGCCGCCGATGACCTTGCCCCAGGTGACGAGGTCCGGCCGGATGCCGGTGGCCTCGGCCATGCCGCCGAAACCGATGCGAAAGCCGCTGATGACCTCGTCGAAGATCAGCAGTGTCCCGTGCCGGCGGCACAGCGCCTGTAGCCTTGCGAGAAACGCCGGCCGTTGCGGCAGCAGCCCGTGGTTGGCCGGCAAGGGTTCGATGATCGCCGCCGCGAGCTCCTTGCCATGGCGCTCGAAGCACTCCGCCAGCGCGTCTTCGTCGTTGAGTTCCGCGACCACGGTGTCCCGAGCGACGCCGGGCGGGATGCCGGCACTGTCGGGCACGGCGGCGCCGGCCAGCCCGGAGCCGGCACGGATCAGCATGGCATCGCTGTGACCGTGATAGCAGCCGGAAAATTTCAGGATACGGGGGCGGCCGGTCGCAGCCCGCGCCAGGCGCAGGGCCGTCATCACGGCCTCGGTGCCGGAATTCACGAAGCGCAGCTGTTCCACCCAGTCGATGCGCTCGACGATGAACTCCGCCAGCGCCAGTGAGCGGCTCTCAGCGGTGCCATAGCTCCAGCCGGCGGCGAGCGCGTCGTCGACGGCGGCCCGCGTGGCCGGGTGCGCATGGCCGTGGATCAACGGCCCGAACGCCAGGCAGTAATCGAGCAGTTCGCGGCCGTCGGTCGTATGCAGCCGGCTGCCGGCGGCCCGCGCGACGAACAGCGGCTCGGCCGCCACAGCGCGCAGCGCGCGCACCGGCGAGTGCACGCCACCGGGCGTGACGCGGCAGGCCCGCGCGTACAGCATCTCGTGCGACCCGGTGGTCATTGCTGCAGGGCGACTCCGCGGCGCGCCGCGTAGCTGATGATCGCGGTCGCACCGGCGCGACGGAACGCCAGCCAGCTCTCGAGCTGCGCGGCGTCGCGTTTGGCGAGGCCGGCGTGCGCGAGCAAGTCGATGGCTGCCTGTTCGCCGCTGACCTGGTAGACGGCCCAGGGCAAGGGGATCTCGGCCGACAGCCTGGCGAGTACGTCCAGGTACGGCAGGCCGGGCTTGACCATCAGCAGGTCCGCGCCTTCATCGGCATCGCGCCGGGCACAGCGAAGCGCGTCCGCCGGGCGCGCCGGGTCGAGCTGGTAGCTGGCGCGATCACGCAGCTGCGGCGCGACCGGCGCCGAGTCGGCTGCGTCGCGGAACGGCCCGTAGAACTGCGACTGGAACTTGGCCGCATAACTCATGATCGCGCAACGCGCCAGCCCGGCCTGGTCGAGGGCCGTCCGGATCGCCGCGACCCGGCCGTCCATCATGTCACTGGGGGCGACGCAGTCGGCACCGGCCGCTGCGAAAGCGGCGGCCGCACGCGCGAGCTCGGCGACGGTCGCGTCGTTGATCACGTAATCGCCGGCCTCGTTCAGCAGGCCGCAATGCCCATGTGTCGTGTGCGAGCACAGGCAGACGTCGACCGCAAGCCACAGCTCGGTGCCGAAGCCTTGCTTGATCTCTTCGATGCATTCGACGGCGAAATCATGCTCGAAATCCTGGTCGCGCTTCTCGCCCGGGACGGCGAACAGCAGGAACTTGTCGATACCGGCTGCGAGATCCTCCTCGATCTGTCGCAGCAGCGAGGCCGGCGTGTCGCGATAGACGGCATCGATACCGGGCACCGGCTCGCGTTCGGTCAGGCCGGCCACCGCGAACAGCGGCTGGATCAGCTGGCTGCGATCGAGCTGCACGCTACGCGCGAGTTCGCGCAGATGCCGGGTCAGCCGTGTGCGCCGCAGGCTCAGTCCAGCCATGCCTGCCACTCCCGCCGGCTGGGGAAAACCAGCGGCTCGATACCGTGCCGGCGCAGCGCCTCGGCAGTCTTACCGGCACCGCAGGCATGCACTGCCTGCGGCGGTAAGCGGCCACGGTAGCGCAGGAATTGTTCGGTGCTGCCCCAGTAGACATGCGTCGCTGACGCGAGCTCGGCCGGTTCCACATTGTCCGGATCCTGCAGCCGGTAGCTGGCAATCACCCGCCGGACGCCGCTGCCGTTCCAGCTGGTTTCGGCGCCGGCGCGCGTCAGCACGCTCCACTGTGCTGGTGGCGGCAATTGCAGCACCGGGCTGGCCAGCGTCGGCAGCAGGGTGGC
>RFHQ01000019.1 GCA_003695765.1 Gammaproteobacteria bacterium | reverse complement strand
TCCAGCTGGTTTCGGCGCCGGCGCGCGTCAGCACGCTCCACTGTGCTGGTGGCGGCAATTGCAGCACCGGGCTGGCCAGCGTCGGCAGCAGGGTGGCGAAGCCGAGGTGATCGCCACAGCCCTCGACCCAGAGCCCGCGGCCCGCGAGCTGCCGCCAGCTCATGGTTCCGCTGGTCCAGATGCGATGCCGTTGCGAATCCAGCATCCCCGGGGCCACGGCCCGCCAGTGCGCGACGAACACGGCGCCCGGCGGCGGTGGTGCGCAATCCAGGCGCTCGAGGGCGAGGTCCTGGCGCAGGCACCAGGGGCGGGCCTGCGGCGGCCGCGGTGGCCGCTGCCATTCCAGGCGGCTCGGGCCGCGATCCTGCGCACCGCGGCAGAACAGCAGATCGCCGAGGGCGGGGGTCGTCACGGCCGTGGCCGCGAACGCCGGCCGCTCGCCAGGTGGCTGCGCGTCTACGGCCGCGTATTCGAGCGCCAGCAGCCGTTCAGTTCCCGGATCGTGCAGCGCGGACAACAACGCGGTGGCCGCCGGATCGTCGCGACGACATTCGATCGCCAGCGCGCCCTGGCCGGCGGCGGTCGGACAGGCCGACAGCGGCAGCACCATCCAGCGCAGCCCGGCCAGCAGCGGCGCAATCGCCGCGCGCCCGTCACGGTCCTGCCACAAGCGTTCCAGGCCAGCCAATGCGAGGATGACGCCGTCCAGTGCGTCGGCGTCCGTCGACGGCAGCGCGAGCCGGCGCAGGCGCTGGTCGACCGGCCCGCGCAGCGGCAGGAAGGACAGCCGCGGTGGCGGTCCGAGCTGCGGCAGGTGCCGCGGCAGGAAATCCGCGGCATGCCGCTGGCGGCGCGGCGACGATGAGCCGATGCGCAAGCTGCTGCCTGCTGCCAGGCGAGCCGTGACGTCGGGGCGGCACAGAAGGACATCGCGCGGGTTCGCGCGCAGCGGAATCGCGGCACAGTGTATCGCCGGCGGCCGCCTGTCCGGCAGGTCCTTGCGGGAGTGCACGACGGCGTCGATGTCGCCGGCGAGCAAGGCCTCATCCAGCGTGTCGGAGAAGAAATCGGTGCTGGCTGCGGCCAGCGGCGTCGCCAGGTCCCGGTCGCCGCGGGTCTCGATCCGCTGCAGGCGTACGGTCAGGCCCGGATGCCGGCGTTGCAGGGCTGCGGCAACCAGCCGCGCCTGAGCAACGGCGAGCAATGAGCCCCGCGTGCCGAGGCGCAGTTCCGCGGTCTGCCCGCTCATGCGCGGGCGAGTTGCGCGATTGCGCCGGCGTCCGGTTCGTGGCAGCCGGCAGCGGCCAGCGCGCACCGCCGGCAGGCCATCCGGGCCTGCGCGAGTTGCCGGCGGCGCTGCCGCGACAGTTGCTCGCGCAAATCGAACAGGTCGTCGAGACTCGCGGCCGGAAAGCCCAGCGCCGCTACGAACTGCCCGATGTCATCACGGCGCCGGCCGAGATGGACCACGGGCTTCGGTCCGGCGGCCCGCAGCCAGGCTGCCCAGCGGGCATCGTTGCCCGGATCCGCCGGCGTCGTCAGCACCAGTTGTTGCGCCCAGCGAGCCGCAGCGGCGCCATCCGCCGGCGCAACGCAGCGCGTGGCCGCTGCCGGCGCCTCGGCCAGCGGCCGGTGATGCCAGAGGCCGACGGTCTGCCGCTTGAGAAACGGCAGCAGCGTCAGCGCCAGGTTGCCGCAACCGACCAGCAAGACCCGCTCGCCACGGCGGGGCCGCAACAGCTTGCGCAACAGCGAGCCGTAGGAATTGCCGCCAATGCCCTCGAGGTGCTCGCGCCGGATTGCGGCGGCGTCGTTCAGCAGCCGGTGGACGATCGGCGCCAATGCGACCAGTTGTTGCCGGTTCAGTCGTTCGCGACCCTGTTCCCAGGCACGCCGGAACTGTCCGAGGACATTGGTCTCGCCCGGGATCTCGCTGTGCAGGCCGGTGATGACCTCCAGCAGCAGCGCATACGCGGCGGCCCCGCAGCGGCGGTCCGCGCCTCGGAGCAGGGCGGCATCGCGCGAGCCGAGAGCGATCCACAGTTCGCGTTGGCAGCTGCGCATGCGGATCACGCCGGCCGGCGGCGCCGCCGGCGCATGCCGCGGCAGCGGCCAGTGACAGACGGTCAGGCCGGCCAGCAGTGACTCGTCGGGTGTCGCGCCGGTCTCAGCCGAGACTTGCCAGCCAGTCGTCGTCGGAACCCTCATCGATGTCCTCGAACAGGTAGGTGCTCAGGTAGCGCTCGCCGGTATCCGGCAACATCGCGAGCAAGGTCGAGCCGGCCGGCGCGTCGGCAGCGACCTGCATCGCCGCAGCCACGGTGCCGCCGGCCGACAGGCCGACGAAGATGCCTTCCTCGCTGGCCAGGCGCCGGGCCCAGTCGTGGCTCTCCTCATCGCTGACCGTGACCAGGCGGTCGTAGACCTTCGGATCCAGTACCGCCGGGATGAAATTCGGTGTCCAGCCCTGGATCTTGTGCGGCTGCCAGTCGGCCCCGCCGAGCAGCGAGGCGTTGGTCGGCTCGGTTGCGATGATCTGCACCTCGGGCCGGGCGGTCTTGATGACCTGTCCGGCGCCGGTCAGCGTGCCGCCCGTGCCCCAGCCCGTGACCCAGTAATCGAGGCGCCGGTCGGCGAAATCGCGCAGGATTTCGGGTCCGGTCGTGTTGCGGTGATACTCGGGATTGGCCGGATTCTCGAACTGGCGCGCGAGGAACCAGCCATGTTTCTCCGCCAGTTCCTCGGCCCTGCGCACCATGCCGGTGCCGCTTTCGGCCGCCGGCGTCAGGATGACCTTGGCGCCGAGCGCCCGCATGATCTTGCGGCGCTCGATCGAGAAGGTCTCGACCATCACGGCGACGAACTTGTAGCCACGGGCCGCGGCCACCATCGCCAGCGCGATGCCGGTATTCCCGGAGGTCGCTTCGACGATCGTGTCGCCGGGCTTCAGCAGGCCCTTGCGTTCGGCATCGGCGACGATGGCCCAGGCGAGGCGGTCCTTGACCGAGCCCAGCGGATTGAAGGCCTCGATCTTGACGAACATCTCCACGTGATCCGGGGCGATGCGATTCAGGCGCACGACCGGTGTATGCCCGATGGTGCCGATGATGCTGTCGTGAATCATGCTGTTTTCCTGTGTTGTTGCGAAGTTGTTGCGGCCCGTTGCGATCGTTGTCAGCCGGCTGCCGCCTGCCGGTCCCCGCGCGCGCGGCCGTCAGCCAGTTCACCGGCCAGCGCCGCGGTCTCGCCGACGAGCAGCAGGGCCGGCCGGTCGGCCGCGGCGGCGCGGGCGCCGAGGCTGCCGATATCGCCAGCATAGACGCGCTGCTCCGGCAGCGCCGCCCTGGCGATCAGCGCGGCCGGTGTCGTCGCGGGCAGTCCGGCCGATCGCAGCGCTGCGCAGATCTCGGCCAGCCTGCCGGCGCCCATGTAGACGGCGAGCGTATGCCCGCTTCGCGCCAGCGCCGCCCAGTCGGTGATCGCCTGGTCATCGGCGCGGTAACCGGCGACGAAGCTCACGCCCGCGGCCAGTCGCCGGTGGGTCAGCGGAATGCCGGCCGCGGCCGCGGCCGCACTGGCCGCGGTCACGCCGGGCACGATCTCGAATGGCAGTCCGGCGGCCGCCAGCGCTTGCAATTCCTCGCCACCGCGCGCGAACACCAGTGGATCGCCCCCCTTCAGCCGGCAGACACGTTGCCCCTCGCGCACGCGGCGTAGCATCTCGTCGATGATCGCGTCCTGAGCGGTCGACGGCTGGCCACCGCGCTTGCCGACACAGACCCGCTCCGCGTCGCGGCGCGCCAGGTCGAGGATCGCGTCGGGCACGAGCGCATCGTGCAACACCGCGTCCGCGCGTTGCAGCAGTTCCAGCGCGCGCAGCGTCAGCAGCGAGGGATCGCCCGGGCCGGCACCGACCAGCCAGGCCTCTCCGGCCTGCGGCCGCTGGCCGTCGAGCTGCGTTTCCAGGGCGCGGTCGGCAGCGTGACGCCGGCCGGCCAGCACATGTGCCGCCGCCGGACCGTCCAGCAGTTGCTGAAGAAAGGCGACGCGCTGATCGAGTTTCGGCAGACGCTCGCGCAGAGGCTGGCGCCAGGCGGCGAGCCAGTCGGCCAGCGCGCCGGTCCGCGGGTGCAGCCAGGCGTCCAGACGCTGGCGCAGCACCCGCGCCAGCATCGGCGCCCGGCCACCGCTGCCGACGGCGACGACGACCGGCGCGCGGTCGACGACGGCCGGCATGATGAAGCTCGAGCGTTCGCCGTCGTCGACGATATTGCACAGGCGCATCGCCTGTTCACTCGCGGCTGCGATCCGCGCATTCGTATCCGGGTCGTCGGTGGCGGCGATCACGAGGAAGTGTTCACCGATCAGCGCCGCGTCGAACGGACCTGGCGCATGCCGCAAGCGGCCGGCCTGCAGCAGCGCCTCGATACCGGGGTGCAGCGCCGGCGCGTTGACGGTGACTGCGGCGCCGGCACGCAACAGCTGGCGGGCCTTGCGCAGCGCGACCGGGCCGCCGCCGACGATCAGGCAGGGCCGGGCGTTGAGATCGGCGAAGAGCGGCAGGTGGTCCATCGTTGCCTGGGTCATTGGGCCGTCCAGCTTATCGGTAACGCAAGCCACTAAAAAATAATGAAATACGCTGCAATTATGCCGCCGGGTTATAAATGCAGTGGCGAGCGTTGACATCGCCATGTAACGAATGGTTATATGATTCGCCAGCGCTGTTCGCGGCGACCATCATGACACTACAGCAACTCAGATACCTCCTCGGTATCGCCGACGCCGGCCTCAACATCACGGCGGCGGCCGAGCGCCTGCACACGAGCCAGCCCGGAATCAGCAAGCAACTGAAACTGCTGGAGCAGGAGCTGGGCGTGCAGCTGTTCACCCGCAAGGGCAAGAGCCTCGCGGCGATCACGCCGGCCGGCCGCGATGTGATCGGCCGGGCGCGGAAGATCATGCGCGAGGTCGAGAACATCAAGAGCCTCGCCAGCGACCTGTCCGGCGAACAGGAGGGCACGCTGGCGATCGCGACTACGCACACGCAGGCGCGCTACGTGCTGCCCGAAATCGTGCGCGCCTTTCGCGACCGCTATCCGAAGGTGAGCCTGGAGTTGCACCAGGGAACCTCCGAGCAGATCGCCGAGCTGGTGGCAGCGAACCGGGTAGATTTCGCGATCGCGACCGGCTCCCAGAACCTGTTTCCGGGGCTGGTGCTGCTGCCCTGCTATCACTGGGACCGCATCGTGCTGGTGCCGCGCGACCATCCGCTGACCAGGCTCGACGGCGAACTGACGCTGGCGACGCTGGCGCGCCATCCGCTGATCACCTATGTATTCAGCGCGACCGGCGAGTCCTCGTTCAAGAAAGCCTTCGCGGAGCAGGGCCTGGAACCGGACGTCGTCTTCACGGCGCGCGATGCGGACATCATCAAGACCTATGTGCGCATGGGCATGGGTGTCGGTGTCGTGGCCTCTATGGCCTACGAATGCCAGGACGAGCGTGACCTGGTTGCGCTGGATGCGATCGGCCTCTTTCCGCGCGTGACGACCTGGCTCGGTTACCGGCGGGATGCGGTCCTGCGCCGCTACATGATCGATTTCATGCGGCTCTTCGCGCCGCATCTGACGCCCGAGTTGCTGCGGGACATCGGCGAAACCGACAACCAGGCGCAGGTGGACGAGCTGATGCGCCAGGTGAAACTGCCGATTCGTGGCGGCTGCGGCAGCGAAATCGCCTACGCTGCCTAGAGCGAGGACAGGTCGATATCGTGCAGTCCGCACTCGCGCTTCAGACCGAAGAAGCGCGTTTCCTCTGGGCTGTTCACCGCGTGCAACGGGCGGGTCGTGTGCACGTCGCCGATCGAAACATAGCCCTGCTCCCATAGCGGGTGATAGGGCAAGCCATGCCGCTTCAGATACAGATAGATGTCACGGTCGGTCCAGTCGGCGATCGGGTGCACTTTCCAGCGTCCGCCGGCCCAGGTCAGGAACGGGATGTTCGCCCGGCTGCGGGCCTGATCACGGCGCAGCCCGGCGAACCAGGTGCCAGCCTGCAACTCGCGCAGCGCGCGTTCCATCGGCTCGACCTTGTTGTCCCGGTTGTAGGCCTCGATGCCGGCGAGCCCCTGTTCCCAGCGCCTGCCGTAGCGGGCTTCCTGCCAGGCCGGGCTCACCGGGTTGCGGTAGACCTTCAGGTTCAGCTGCAGCCGCTCGACCAGTGAGTCGACGAAGCGATAGGTCTCCGGGAACAGGTAACCGGTGTCGATGAAGACCACCGGAATGTCCGGCCGCTGGCGGGTGACCAGGTGCAGCGAAACCGCCGCCTGGGCGCCGAAACTCGACGACAGGACGTGCGTCTCGGGCAGGTGCTCCAGCGCCCAGGCGACGCGGTCCTCGGCGCTGCGCGCCGCGAATTCGCGGTTGCAATGTGCGAGTGCCTGCTCGCGGCTCAGCTGCTCGTCGCGGACGCTGGCATCGAAGCCGGCCTTGAGAGGCAACGCGACTGCGGCGTTCTGCTGATGGGCGCTCATCGTCGGAGGCGGACACCTGCCTGAACCGGGATGCTTACGGTAAAGGCTGGCCTTCGGCCGGTGAACGTAGTAGTTGTTATCCCGGTATAACCCGCGATTATTTTAAGTGGCCGGGGGGACCGCCAGGCAGCGGAGCCGGCCGGGAGTCCTGCCATGTCCATGTCCC
>RFHQ01000018.1 GCA_003695765.1 Gammaproteobacteria bacterium | reverse complement strand
CTCGATCCCGAGGGCATTGACGAGGATCTTGATGCGCGCCTTGAACAGGTTGTCGCGGCGTCCGTAGAGGTTGTAGACGCGCAGGATCGATTCGATGTAGCTGAGGATCTCTTCCGGCGCGACCCAGTCGCTGATCGTCTTGCCGATCACCGGGGTGCGCCCCTGGCCGCCACCGACGAGGACCTCGAATCCGGGCCGTCCGTCGGTATCCCGATGCATCCGCAGACCGATGTCGTGCACGGCGACAGCGGCACGGTCGTTCGGCGAGCCGGTGACCGCGATCTTGAACTTCCGCGGCAGATAGGAGAATTCCGGGTTCAGAATCGAGTACTGCCGGATGATTTCGCACCAGGGACGCGGGTCCTCGATTTCGTCGGCCGCGCGGCCGGCGAACTGGTCCGCGGTGACGTTGCGCACGCAGTTGCCGGACGACTGCATCGCATTCATTTCCACGCTCGCGAGCTCCGCCAGGATGTCCGGCGTGTCTTCCAGGCTGATCCAGTTGTACTGGATGTTCTGGCGCGTCGTGAAATGCCCGTAGCCGCGGTCGTAGCGGCGCGCGATCCCGGCCAGCTTGCGGAGCTGGCGGGAACTGAGCACACCGTAGGGCACGTTGACCCGCAGCATGTAGGCGTGCAGTTGCAGGTACAGCCCGTTCATCAGCCGCAATGGCTTGAACTGGTCCTCGTTCAACTCACCGGCGAGCCGCCGCGCGACCTGGCGCCGAAACTGGGCGATACGTTCGCTGACCAGGCGGTGGTCGAATTCGTCGTAGCGATACATGGCGGTCCTCAGCGCGGGCCGTAAGCGACGGTCGGGCCACGCGCGCGGATGGCCTCGCGCATGTGCACGGCTTCCACATGGCCGCCGTCGCGGCGGACCTCGATCGGGTAGGGGCCAACGATCCGGCAGGCGGCTTCGGCAGCCTCGGCGATGGCCAGCAGCGCCTGCGCGGCGGCATCGTCGTCGGCGACCGCGGCCGCGGCGATGTCCGGGGAAAAATCCCCGGCCGCTGTCAGGAACACGACCCGGCCGTCAGCGAGTCGATTCGCCGTGACGACTTGCGGCATGCTGGCAGCCTCCGTGCGTTGCTACAGTGCATCACGGGGGCATCGGCCCCCGTGATGCCGACAGCTTACGCAGGCCGCCGAACGGCCGAAAAACCAATTGCTTAATTGAAAATACCGGGCCGTTATATCCGGCGGCGCCGGGGCCGGACTCAGGCCTTGGCCGGGCGGCCGCGCTTGCGCCGGCCGCGGAAAGGCTCGGGCGAATTGCGCACGACGGTCTTCATCTGTTCGAGTTCGTAACCCGGGTCCAGCGCTTCGGCGCCGCCGCGGACGTTCTCGTCCCATTGGCGCACGTTCTCGAGGATCTTGCGCATCTGCCGGATCTGCCATTGGCGCTCCGTCCGGCCGCTGTCCGTCTGCGCGAGCATCCGCCGGCGCCGGTCGCTCGGGTCGATGGTCTCGTAGATCACGCCCTGTTCCATCTGCGCCGCGATGTAACGCGAGATCGAGGATTTCGGCAGGCCCGTGGCCTCGCAGAGTTCGGTCACGGTCGGCGCGTGGCCCAGCTCGTTCAGCACCGTCGCCGTCATGCCGACCAGCAACTGGCCCAGCGGCACACTGCCGTATCGCGCCAGGAACAATTGCAGGAAGCGCCAGAAGATCACGGCCTGGGCTTCCGGACTCGGGGTCCAGCCCTGCAGCTCGTCGGTAATCAGATTCGCTGGCTTTGCCGGCATCGTCGGTCCTTTCTCGCGTGAATCAACGCGTATACCCAATTTGCAGTAAGGGTAGCAGAGACTGTCTGAAATATCGAACAGTCCCAGATGGCCGTCGGCTGGGCGACCGCGCTTCGGCCGGCGGCCCCTGCCGGTGCGGCCGGCCTTTGTGGGATCATGGGCCCATGGCCCACTCCGATCAGCCCGAGCGACCCCGCGGACGCTCGTTAAAGCCCTTGCGCGCCCTGTGGCCGTTCATCCGGCCCTACCGCGGCACGCTCGCGCTGGCGTTGCTGGCGCTGCTCGTGGCCTCGGCGGCGTTTCTCGCGGTGCCGGTCGCGGTGCGCTTCGTCATCGACTACGGCTTCAGTGCGGAGGACGCGGCCACGGTCGACCGTTATTTCGGCTATTTCTTCGGCGTCGCGATCGTACTGGGCCTGTTCGCGGCCGCGCGCGCCTACCTCGTGAACTGGCTCGGCGAGCGGGTGGTCGCCGACATCCGCGATCGCGTCTACCGGCACATCATCCGCCTGGATCCGGCCTTCTTCGAAGTCACGAAGACCGGCGAGGTGCTGTCGCGGCTGACCGCGGACACGACGCTGATCCAGTCGATCTCCGGCGTTGGCCTGTCGATCATCCTGCGCTCCTCGATTCAGTTCGTCGGCGCGCTGGTCTTGCTGGCCGTCACCAACTGGCGGCTGATGGGTCTGATCCTCGTGCTGTTACCGCTGGTGCTGATTCCGATCATCGCGATCGGCCGCTGGGTCCGCCGGCTGTCACGCGCGTCCCAGGACCGCATCGCCGATGCCAGTGGGCTCGCCGGCGAGACCCTGAACGCCGTGCAGACCGTGCAGGCCTTCACCGCCGAAGAGCTGGAGAGCCAGCGCTTCAGCGACAGCGTGGAACTGAGCTTCCTGACGGCCGTGCGCCGGGCGCGGGCGCGGGCACTGTTCTCGACCGTTGCCACGACCTCGCTATTCGGCGCGCTGATCGTCGTGCTCTGGGTCGGCGCCCGCGCCGTGCTGGCCGGCGAGATGAGCGGCGGAGAGCTCGGGCAGTTCGTGCTGTATGCGATGTTCGTGGCCATGGCCGCGGCGATGCTCAGCGAAGTCTGGGGCGAACTGCAGCGCGCGGCCGGGGCGATGGAACGGCTGCTGGAACTGCTGCAGACCGAACCGGCGATCCGGGCGCCGGCGCGACCTGTCCCGTTGCCGGAACCGCCGCAGGGGCGGGTCGAATTCGACGCGGTGTCGTTTCACTATCCGTCGCGGCCCGACATTCTGGCGCTCGACCGTTTCTCCTTGCTGGTCGCGCCCGGCGAGAAGGTCGCGCTGGTCGGGCCGTCCGGCGCCGGCAAGAGCACGGTCTTCCAGCTGCTGTTGCGCTTCTATGATCCGCAATCAGGCCGCATCCTGCTCGACGGCGTGAACATTGCCGATGCGGACCCGGTCGAGGTCCGCCGGCGCATCGGCATCGTGCCGCAGGAAACGGTGGTCTTCGGTGCGACCGCGCGGGAGAACATCCGCTTCGGCCGGCCGGAGGCCAGCGACGAAGACATCGTCGCCGCCGCGAAGGCCGCGGCGGCTCACGATTTCATCACGGCGCTGCCACAAGGCTACGACACTTTTCTCGGTGAGCGCGGCGCGCGACTGTCCGGTGGCCAGCGCCAGCGCATCGCGATCGCCCGGGCCATCCTGAAGAACCCGCCGGTGCTGCTGCTGGACGAGGCGACCAGCGCGCTGGACGCGGAGAGCGAGCGGCTGGTGCAAGAAGCGCTGGAATTCCTGGAGCGGGACCGGACCACGCTCGTGATCGCGCATCGCCTGGCGACCGTGCTGCGGGCCGACCGGATCGTCGTCATGGATCATGGGCGCGTCGTCGACATCGGCACGCATGCCGAGCTGCTGCGCCGCGATTCGCTGTACCAGCGCCTGGCCCGGCTGCAATTCGGCGAGGCGCTGGGCGAGGCCCCCCGGCGGCGGAGCGCGAGCTGAGCCCACCGGGCTGGCGGTGGCCCGTCCCGGCCGGGGCGGGCGGCGAGGCCGTCGCGGTTACCATACCGTCTGCGGGAAGGATCGACGATGAGCGAGACCCAAGCCCCGGAGCCGGCGCCATTGCCCTTCGTGGCGCCCTGCCGCCGCCTGCCGCCGCTGGCGGCGCTGGGCTGGCTGCGCCGCGCCTGGCTGGATCTGCGCGCCGCGCCGGGGCTCGGGCTGGCCTACGGCCTCGTCGTGGCCCTGCTGAGCCTGACGATGAGCTGGGTGGCCTGGCGCTTCGGCAGCTACTGGCTGTTGCTGGCGGCGCTGTCCGGCTTCGTCTTCATCGGCCCGGTGCTGTGTCTTGGCCTGTACGCCATCAGCGCGCAGCTGGAGCGCGAACAGCGGCCGCGGCTGACCGTGTCGCTGCGTGAGGCCGCGGTGCGGCGGATCGGCACGGAGATGGTCTTTTCGCTGATGCTGCTGGTCGTCTTCCTGGTCTGGGCCCGGGCCGCGTCGATGGTCCACGTGTTCTTCCCGGTCGAGGCCGAGCCGGACCTGGCCGCGCTGGCCAGCTACCTCGGCGTGGGCACGGCCGTCGGCGCGATCTTCGCGGCCATCACCTTCGCCGCCAGCGCCTTTTCGCTGCCAATGCTGATGCACCGCGATGTCGACGCGGTCACGGCGGTCGTGACGAGCATCAATGCGGTGCTGCGCAACAAGCCGGCCATGGCGGTCTGGGCGGCGCTGATCGTCCTGTCCGTGCTGCTCGGCTTCGCGACCCTGTGCGCCGGTTTCGTCATCACGATTCCGCTGATCGGCTACGCGAGCTGGCACGGCTATCAGGCGACCATCGACGCCGGCGATTTTCCGCGGCACGCCGAGGGGGTGACCGCGAAGCCGCGGGCGGATAAGCTCGAAATCTAGTGTCTGACACCAATTTTTTTTGCCATGGATCGAGCGCCTGCGCTTTGCCTGTTCGCGGCCGCTGCCCTGCTCACGGGCTGCACCGGCCAGCCCCTGGACCCGGTGGCGTCCGAGGGGCTGGCGCGAGGTGCCAGCCGGCCGGGCACGGTGACGCCCGAGGAAGTCGTCCGGCCCGGCGCGGTCGAGGCGATCGAGCGCGCCGAGCGTCGCCGGGCGGTCGCTCCGGTCAGTGATCGCGCGGCGCGGCAGCAGGCGATGGCGCTGCTGGCTTTCATCGGCATCCAGCCGGGCATGGAGGTCCTGGACCTGTATTCCGGGCGCGGCTATTACACCGAACTGCTGACCTGGCTGGTCGGCGAGAGCGGCACGGTCGTCACCCATGACAACACGCCCTATGTCGATTTCGCGCGCCGCCCCCTGCCGGCCACTGACGGAATGAGCCGGTCCGGGCGGGTCGAACGGCTCGAAGCCGACGCCAGCGGTCTGAAGCTCGCAGAGGCGCGCTTCGATGCCGCCTTGCTGATCATGGACTACCGCCGGGCCTACTACGCCGAGGAAGGCGGCCGCTGGGTGCCGCTGGAAGGCGAGCAGCTGTTGCAGGACGTCTACCGGGCCCTCAAGCCGGGCGGCGTGCTCGGGGTCATCGATCCCTTCGTGGCGCCGGGTGCGCGCGCCGCCGCGGAGCGCCAGGCGAAGCGCCGCGATCCCGCAGAGATCCGGCGGGCGATCGAAGCCGCGGGCTTCCGGTTCGAGGCGGCGACCAACCTCGCGCCGCCGGCCGACGCCGAGGCCACGCCGCCGCCGGGCCAGGTGGTCATGCGCTTCCGGAAGCCGCGCCTGCGTCGCGAATAGCGTGGTGCTCGCGTGCCAGCAGCAGGTACATGCCGGGCACGACGAACAGCGTGAACAGCGTGCCGATCAGCAGCCCGCTGAAGATCACCAGGCCGATGTCGAAGCGGGCCTCGGCACCGGCGCCGGAGGCCAGCAGCAGGGGCAACACGCCGACGCTCATCGCCGCGGTCGTCATCAGGATCGGCCGCAGGCGGATCGCGGCCGCCCGTTCCACTGCCACCCGGCGGCCGAGCCCGGCCTCGATCTGCAGCTGGTTGGCGAACTGGACGATCAGGATCCCATGCTTGCTGATCAGGCCGATCAGCGTGATCAGGCCGATCTGCGTGTAGATGTTGACCGTGGCCACGCCAAGGGTCAGGAACAGCAGCGCGCCGGCGATCGACATCGGCACGCTGACCAGCATGATCAGCGGGTCGCGGAAGGATTCGAACTGCGCCGCCAGCACCAGGTAGATGACCAGCAGCGCGAAAAAGAAGGTGCTCAGCAGCCGGCCGCGCTCCTGCATGTACTGGCGCGAGGCACCGGCATAGTCGAGGCGATAGCCGGGTGGCAGCAGCGCTGCGGCGCGGGCCTGCACCAGCGCCAGGGCATCGCCCGGTGACAGGCCGGGCGATGGCACGGCCGACAGCTTGACCGCGTTCTGCTGCTCGAAGCGCTGCAGCCGTTGCGGCTGAGTCCCGTAGCGCAGCGACAGCAGCTCGGCCAGCCCGGTGAGCCGGCCGTCGCCGGTGCGCACGTAGACCTGGCCGAGCTGGTCGGGATTCAGCCGGTAGCGGCGCTGCAACTGCGGGATCACCTTGTAGCTGCGCCCCTGCAGGTCGAAGCGGTTCACATGGTCGCCGCCGAGCAGGGTCGCGAGGTCGACCCCGAGCTGTTGCATGTCCATGCCCATGACAGCGGCGAGATCCCGGTCCAGCAGCAGCTCGGCCTGGCCACGGTCGAAACGCATGTCCAGGTCGGCGAAGGCGAAGGCGCCGCTTTGCCAGCTCTGGTCCAGCAGTTGCCGGGCGACGCGCTGCACCTGGTCGGGTGGATCGGCCGAGCCGACGATGATCTGCACCGGCAGACCGCCGCCGGCGCCCGGCAGGCTGGGCAGCGCGAAGGCGGCGGAGCGCAGGCCGGCGATGCGGTCGGCGCGCGCCTGGACCTCGGGCAGCAGTTCGCCGACCGTGCGCGAGCGCGCGCTCCAGGGCTTGAGCACCAGGCCGGTCAGTGCCGCATTCGTCGCCGCCGGACCGCGGCCCGGACTGCCGTTGAACTGAAACACGCCCTCGACCTCCGGCAGTTCGCGCAGCAGCGCTGTCAGGTGAGCGGTGTAGCGGCTGAGCTGGTCGACCGAGGTATTGGCGCTCGCGGTGGAGGAGATCAGCACGATGCCCTCGTCTTCCTGCGGCGCGAGTTCCTGTGGCGCGGTGACGAACATCGGGTAGATGCTGGCGAGCACGATCAGCGCGAAGACCAGCAGGACCGGCAGGTAGTCCAGCATGCCGGACAGGCGCGCCCGGTAGCGCTCGCGCAGGCTGGCAAAGCTCCGCTCCAGCCAGCGTTCCACCGGGTTTTCCTCGCCGTGGGCCGGCAGCAGGCGCGCGCACATCATCGGTGACAGCGTCAGCGCGACGATGCCGGAAATCAGCACAGCGCCGGCCAGGGTGAAAGCGAATTCGCTGAACAGGCTCCCGGTCAATCCGCTGGACAGGCCGATCGGCGCGTACACGGCGACCAGCGTGATCGTCATCGCGATCACCGGCGTACGCAACTCGCGGGCGCCGGTCAGCGCCGCCTGCAGCGGTTGCATGCCCGCCTCGATGTGACGCTGCACGTTTTCCACGACGATGATTGCGTCGTCGACCACCAGGCCGATGGCGATCACCAGGGCCAGCAGCGTCAGCAGGTTCACGGAGAAGCCCAGCGCCAGCATCAGCACGCCGGCCCCGACCAGCGACACGGGGATGGTCACCAGCGGCACGAGCACGGCCCGCAGGCTGCCGAGGAACAGCAGCACGATCAGGCTGACGATCGCGGCGGCCTCGAGCAGGGTCCTCGCGACCTCGGCGATCGCATCCTCGATGTAGGCGGTGCGATCATACGGAATGCTGCCGCTGATGCCGGGGGGCAGGTTGGCGCGGATCTCGGGAAAGATCTCGCGGACCGAGCGCGCAACGTCCAGCACGTTGGCGTCGGGTAGCGAGTAGATGCCCAGCGACACGGCGACGTCGCCGTTGTAGACGAAGGAGACGTCATAGTTCTCGGCCCCGAGTTCGACTTCCGCGATGTCCTGCAGCCGGAGGATCGCACCGTCCTGTTCCCGGATCACCAGCCGCCGGAAGGCCTCGACATCCCGCAGGTCGGTATTCGAGCGCAGGTTCAGCGAGACCGCCTGACCCTTGGTCTGGCCGATGGCCGCCTGATAGTTGTTGCGCGCCAGCGCCCGGCGGACGTCGCCGGCGCTGATGCCCAGCGCGGCCATGCGCACCGGGTCCAGCCAGGCGCGCAGCGCATACAGCCGCCCGCCGATGATCTCGGCCCGCTCCACGCCGGGCAGGGCCTCGATCCGCGGCTGCACCACCCGCAACAGGTAGTCGGTGATCCGGTTCTGCGGAATTTCCCGGCTCTCGAAACCCAGGTACATGTCGGCGACGGTCTCGCCGATCGCGACATTGATCGTCGGATCTTCGGCCGCCGCCGGCAACTGGTCGCGGACGCGGTTGACCTTGGTCGAGATCTGCGCGAGCGCATCCCAGGGGTCGTATTCGAGTTCCAGGTGCGCGGTGATCACGCTGATGCCCTGCAGGCTCGTGGACTCGAGATAGTCGATGCCATCCGCCGAGCCGATCTCGCGTTCCAGCGGCGTGGTCACGAAGCCCTGCACCAGCCGCGGGTGCGCCCCGGGATAACTGGTCGTGACCGTGACCACGGCGCTCTCGCTGGCCGGGTATTGGCTGACCGTCATGGCCCGATAGGACAACAGCCCCGCCAGCGAGATCAGGAGGCTGACGACCGTGGCCAGCACCGGCCGGTGAATGAACAGGTCGGTGAAAGCCGGCACCGCGGACCTCAGGCTTCCGGCGGTGTCGGTGCGGTGTCGGCGGGCACCGGAACGGCATTGTCGATGCGCAGCGGCGCGCCGTCCCGCAGCTTGAGCTGGCCGGCCGTCACGACCTCGCTGCCGGCGGCGAGGCCGGAGAGGATCTCGACCAGGTCACCGCGACGTTCACCGGTCTGCACATAGGCGACCCGCGCCCGTGGCGTGCCGTCCTGGCGCTCGACCCGGTAGACGCTGTTGCCGAAGGGGCTGAAGCTGACGGCCGTCTGCGGCAGCACGACGACTTCGCGGCTGGCGGGCAGCAGGATGGTCGCCGCGGCGAACATGCCGGCGCGCAGGGCGCCGCCGTCGTCGTCGACGGTGGCGCGCACCGCGACGTTGCGGGTCGCCGTGTCGACCGCCGGCTCGATGGCCGCGATCTTCGCGGTGAAGACGCGGCCGGGCAGCGCGTCCACGCGCAGTTCGACCGCTTGCCCGACCGCGACTTGTGCCAGGTGGCGCTGGGCGATGCGGAAATCGGCGTACAGGCCCGCGTCCGCGACCAGTTGCACGATCACCGTGCCCGGCTGCAGGTAATCACCGAGGTCGACCCGCCGCAGGCCGAGCCGGCCGGCGAAGGGCGCGCGCACGGTCTTTTTGTCGATCTGCGCCTGCAGGCGCCGGACCTCGGCGGCCAGGCGATCGCGCTCGGCGACGGCCGCATCGAGGTCCCGCTGCGGCGCCAGTGCCTGCTCCAGCAGTTCGCGCGCACGCTCGACCTCGATCCCGGCGAGGCGCAGTTCCGCCTCGCGCGACGCCAGGGCCGCGCGTTCCTCGCTGACGTCCTGGCGCAGCAGCAGCTGGCCCCGCTGGACCTGCTCACCGTTGTCGAAGGCGAGCTCGATCACGCGGCCGGGGAGCTGCGCCGTCAGTTCGACCGCGCGGGTCGCGGTTAGCGTTGCCACGGCCGGCAGGCGGTTGCGCCATGCGCGGCGCTCGGCCCGTGTCGTCGAGACCGTCGCCAGCGGCGGGCCGGCGGCGGCCATCGCCGCGCGCTGCTGCTGCGCGGCCCAGTTCTTCCACCCGAACAGGGCGCCGAGCAGCAGTCCCATCAGCAACAGCATGCCCAGCATTCGTGACCACATCGCCTCAGGCCTCGTCGGACACGAAGGCGCCGCGGCTGCGCAGGAAGCGCAGCGTCAGGAATTCGGCGCCGACGCGTTGCTCCGTGCCGCTGGCACGGCTGTGGATGACACGGGCGATGGCCTGGAAGCGCTCGCAATCGATCTTCAGGAACTGGTCCGGCGCGAGCGCTGCCGCGGTGGCGAAACGCAGGCCGGTCAATGACAGATCCAGCAGCCGGCCCGCACGCGGGCGAGCGGCGGGCCAGCCGGTCCAGAAGCGTAGCGGCATATCCTGCGGAACACGCTCGACGGCGCGCAGCCAGGCGGCGCGCCCGCTCGTGGCCGGCGGGCGGCTCAGCGGGCTGCCGCAGCTCGGGCAGCAGGCATCGGCAGCCGGCTCATCGTGGGCCGCATGGCAGAACGGACACTGGCCGCCGCGGCGTCCGGCCGAGGCCTGCCCGCGTTGCGAGGCCGTTCGCGGGCCGGGCGCATCCTGTTGCGCCTCGGCTGTGGCCGGACGCCGAGCAGTGGCTTGCTCGAGCCCGGCGTCGTAGGCCGCGCGCTTGGCCGGGTCGATCAGCACCGCATAGGCCTCGTTGATCAGCGCGGCGTTCCAGTGGTCGCCGCCGAGATCCGGGTGCATCTTCAACCGCTGCATCAGGGTCCGGTAGCTCGACTTGATGATTTCCGGGGGCGCGTCCGGCTGCACGTGCAGGATGCGGTAATAGTTCCTCCGGTTGACGCGCGCCTTCATCGTTCCGCGCGGACTCAGCGATGCAGGTAACGCGCATCGTCGAAGGTCCAGACCCACCCGGGCCGGGTCGCGACCAGGACCGCGATGACGGCACCGTTGATGAAGCCTTCCGACAACAGCAGCATCGGCAGGAAGGGGAGGAATTCGCCGAGCAGATAGGCGCCGCCGATGGCGCCGGCGGCGACCTGCACCGCCGCCATCGAGAGGGTCGCGGCGGCCATCGACAGCGCTGCGGCGAGATAGCCGTTCACGAACACGTAGACGAAGAAATTCGCCGGCAGGTAACGGCGCGCAAAGCGGTGCAGCGACCAGGTGGTGGCGACCGGCAGCAGGAACAGCAGCAGGGCATTGATACCGAGTGTGGCGAGATCGCCGTGACCGGTCGCGGCGCCGGCGAGCAGGACCGGAACGGCGGCCAGACAGGCGAACTGCCAGCCGAACATCAGCGTCAGCATCGTGACACCGAAAAAATGAAAGCCGAGACCGGGCACGACGCCGGCGCGGATCCACCACAGGGCGACCAGCATCACGATGCTGCCGAGCAGGGCATGTTGCATCTCCGGCTCGCGCAGGCGGTCCCGCGGTGCCGTGCGCCAGGCGGCCACGAGCGCTGGCAGCAGCAGACCGTACCCGGCCAGGCGCCAGCCCGCGGACAGCAGGGTCGCATCGGCTTCCATTTGCGCATTATGAACGACATCGGCGGCGCGTTAGAAACGGACCCGCTGGCGCCGGCGCTTTTGGCCGATACCGCCCCGCCGGTATGCTGCTCGCAGGCGGCGCCGACCGCCGGGTGATACCGTGGTGAACCGAGCCGGATCCATGCATCAGCGACGACGAGGACCAGCGCCTGCTGCCGGGGCTACAGGCCCTTCTGCCGTGGCTCAGGGTCCCGCTCCTGCACCGGCGCTCGCTGGCCCGGACCGCCGTCCCGGCGACACAGCCGGTGGCGATCGCGCGTTGGCGTTCCTGCGCGGCCGTGCCGGTCCGGCATCCGTGCTGCTGGGCCTCGCCAGCCTGCTGATTTCCGCCGGCCCGGCGGCGGCGCCCTGCACCGACGACGGCGCCGGCAGCCAACTGGCCCGTGCCGCCGCTGGCCTGGCAGCCGGCCAATGGTGCGACTTCGATGCGGCGGAGACGCCCGGCCTCGCGGCGGAACTGGCCGTCGCGCCCGGCGACGAGAACAACTACGTGAACTGGCAGCACGGTGCGCAGTGGGACCCGGTGCATCACCTGTGGCTGTTTCACGGCTACGACTATGCGCCGATCTCCGCGGCGATGGTGGTCTACGACGAGGCCGGTAATCGCTGGTACGTCGAGCGGGACCGGCCCTTCGCGCCCGGCGGCAACGGCCACGACTACGATCAGACGGTCGTCGACCCGGAGACCGGGGCCGCCTACTACCGCCCGCGGCTCAGCAACACCGTCTGGCGTGCCAGCTGGGATCCGCTCGCGAAAGCGCATGCCTGGGAGGCGCGGGCGGTCGCGCCGCTGGGCCGAGGCTGTCCGTCGCAGGCTGCGCGGGAAGCCAATGGCATGGCATGGGACGGCCAGCGACACGGGATCGTCCTGCTGAGCGCCGCCGAGGGCGGGGTCGTCTGCTTCTGGGACCGGGCGCGCAACCGCTGGCGCATCGACGCGCACATCGAGCTCAGCAGCGCTTACCACCAGGTCGTGGAATGGGACCCGGTGGCCGGCATCGCCTGGCTCAGCGATTACCTGTCACTGAGGCACTGGCAGGACGATCGCGGCAAGGTCACGCAACTCGCGTCGACGCCACCGTTCACGCTGGGCTGCTGCGGCAGCAGTGGCGCCGACATCACGGCCGACCCGGCGAGCGGCCTGTTCGTGGTGACCCGGGAAGTCGACGGGCAACGGCTCTGGTACGAGTTCGATCTGCGTGCGGACCGCTGGCGCGCGATCGATCACTCGATGCCACCGCTCGGCAGCAACGTCGGCTCGCTCGGCGGCCCGGTCGACGCCTACGGCGTGATCATGTACCTGAGCGCCGGCCCCGGCGGGCCACAGCTGTACCTGTATCGCCACGCCCGCTGACGGTCCAGTGGCTGCGTTGCGCGGCGGACCGGTGCCGCTGGATCATGCTTCGCAGCATCGATTTTCAAGTGCGATGACAGGGAATCGCTCCAAGCTCATGAGCGATCAGTCAAATGGAAATGCGGCCGCGCTGTCGGATTCGCCCGACGCCGCAAGCGCGTTGGACATAAGCGCTCGCGCGGGTGAAGAATGTGACCTGTGACGTGTTTTCGCAGTCTGCGCCTAATTAACGTTCGGGAGGAGTTGAAAAGGGCTAACCTGTCGAAAGGCGGGGGCGCAAAGTTACCGATCTAAGGGCAACGGCCTAGGATGGCGGAACTACCAACTATCAGATTGCGCGTTCGGCGCGAATCACGATCGTTCGTGTTCCTTTCCCTGCATCGGTAGCAAAGCCCGGGGGCATCGCCGCCGGTCGCGTTCCGGTTAGCCCTGGCGCGGATCAACATTCGTCAGGGAAGAATCTGGATGGTTTTCGATCATGCCGACCGCATCCTCGGGCTGAGGCGCGGTGTCTTGTTGTGCGCCTCGCTGCTGGCCTTCGCATGGCCGGATCCGGGCGCGGCGGCACCTTGCAATACCGCGGGCTCCGGCTCGATGCTCGCGCGCGCGGCCGCCGGCCTCGGTCCCGGCCAGTGGTGCGACTTCGATGCGGCCGAGACCGCGGGGCTCGGCAACCTGCTGGCGGTGTCGCCGGGCGATGGCAACGACTATGTCCAATGGCAGCATGCGGCCCAGTGGAATCCCGTCGCGCGGGTGCTGGTCTGGGTCGGCTACGACTACGCCCCGATCAGCCGCGCCACGGTCGTGTACAAAGAGAGCAGCAACAGCTGGACGGCCGCCGTCGGCCAGCCCTTCCCGCCCGGTGGCAACGGCCACGACTACGACCAGACCGTCGTCGACCCGGCGACCGGCCAGGCCTATTGGCGGCCGCGGCTGCAGAACACGGTCTACCGCGGCGACTGGAACGGCAGCGGCTATTCCTGGAGCACCGGCTCCGTTGCGCCGGTCGACAGCGGCTGCGCGGACCTGACCGGCGAGGAGGCGACCGGCATGGCCTGGGATGCGTCGCGCGGCGGCATCGTGCTGTTCACGGACGCCGGCGCCGGTGACGGGCGCGCCTGCTTCTGGGACAAGGCCAGCAATCGCTGGTCGGTCGATGCGCTGGTGACCGGCAATGTCGGTTCCTATCACCACGTGGCCGAGTACGATCCGGTCTCGCAGATCGTCTGGATGCAGGGCAACTTCAGCAACGACCACTGGAAGAACGCCGGTGGCTCGGTCAGCAAGCTGTCCTCGACGCCGCCGTTTTCGCTTGGCTGCTGCGGCAGCAACGGCGCAGAGTCGACGCCGGATCCGATCACTGGCCATTTCATCGTGACCAAGGTCGTCAATGGCACGCGCCGCTGGTACGAGTACGACATCGTGGCCGACCGCTGGTCGCAGATCGGCCACAGCATGCCGCCCATGACGGCCGGCAACGCAGACACCAACATCCGCGTGATCGGCGGCTCGATCAGCGACCACGGCGTCATCATGTACGTCGACTCGTCGCCCTACGACCCGCAGATCTATCTCTATCGTCACAGCGCCGGTGGCAGCGCGCCGGTGCTGCCGGTCGTCGACCTGGCCGCCGCGGACAGTTCGGTGGCCGCCGGCGGCACGACGCAGCTGAGCTGGAGCAGCAGCGACGCGACGAGCTGCAGCGCGGCCGGCGGCTGGAGCGGCAGCAAGCCGACGAATGGCAGCGAGACCGTCGGCCCGCTGAGCCAGGACACGACTTTCATATTGAATTGCAGCAACGCGGACGGCAGCACGCAGACTGCGGTCACGGTGCAGGTCGTCGGGCCGCCGGCCGTGACCCTGACGGCCAGCCCGGCCTCGGTCGTCGCCGGCGGCAGCGCGGTGCTCGTCTGGTCGTCCACCGATGCCTCCAGTTGCGCCGCGTCCGGTGGCTGGAGTGGCACCCGGCCCGTCAGCGGCAGCCAGTCCGTCGGGCCGCTGAACGCCGACACCAGTTACACACTGACCTGCAGCGGCGCCGGCGGCAGCGACTCCGCGAGTGTCACCGTCACCACCGACGGCCAGCCGGGCCAGAGCGTGATCCTGCTGTTCGAGGACTTCGAGAACTATGCCGATGGCGCCGATCCGGCAGGCTGGCTGGACACCGGCGCTGGCAACAGCCTGCTGCCCGACGACGCGCGCTTCCACGTCGTCGATATGGGCGGCAACAAGGCCTTCGCGACCAGCGACACGACGACGACCAACATCCATTCGCATTTCGCGCCCGGCGGCGCCGGCTGGAGCAACTACGATTTCGTCGGTCGCATGCAGATTTCCGGCGTCGGCGACAGCATCGGGGTCACCGTGCTGTCGGCCTACCCGGACGCCGACAGCTACTATCGACTCCGCAGCTGGAACGGCAACAGCTTCGAACTGACGACGCATGGCAACGGGCTGGAATGCAGCGGCGTGACCGATACCGGCGTGGTGCCGGCGCCGGGCCAGTGGTACTGGTTCCGCGTGCAGGCCGAGGACACCGGCGCCGCGACCGAATTGCGCGCGAAGGTCTGGCCGGAAGGCGCCGCCGAGCCCGGGGCCTGGCAGGCGAGCTGCAGCGACAGCGGCACGCGGCGGACCACGGGCACGATCGGCCTGTGGGCCGTCGTCTCCGGCGACGACGTCGGCAGCAAGTACTGGGACAACCTGGACCTGCGCACCCTGGGAGCGGGTGGCCCCCCACCGACGCTGAACCTCAGCGCCACGCCGCAGACCGTGGCCTACAACGGCAGCGCGACGCTGGACTGGAGCGGCAGCAATATCACGGCTTGCACGGCGTCCGGCGCCTGGAGCGGCAGCCGCGCGACCAGCGGTTCACAGACGCTCGGGCCGCTGACCGCGAGCGGCGATTACACGTTGATCTGCAGCAGCGCGAGCGGCCAGTCGGTGACCCGCACGGTGACGATCACCGTGCAGGCGGCGCCGGCGCCGGTGCTGAGCCTGTCGGCCGCGCCGGCGGACGTCGCCTTCAACGGCGCGACGACGCTGGACTGGAGCAGCAGCAATGCCGACAGCTGCGTGGCCTCCGGTGCCTGGAGCGGCAGCAAGCCGACCTCGGGTTCGCAAGTGCGCTCCTCGCTGACGCAGGACAGTGTGTTCACCTTGCGCTGCGACGGCGCCGGCGGGCAGGTGAGCCGCTCCGTGACCGTGACAGTGCAACCGGCACCGCCGGGCGCACCACCGCCGCCGGCCCTCGCTTTCACCAGCAGCGCCGATCGCGTCGGCGAAGGCGACACGGTGACGCTGAACTGGAACAGCAGCGACGCGAACAGTTGTACCGCGTCGGGCGACTGGAGCGGCGCGCAGCCGCTGGCGGGATCGCGCACGGTCGGGCCGCTGACGGCGACGGGCAATTTCACGCTGTCCTGTAGCGGCGCCGGCGGCACGGTCAGTCGTTCGCTGGTTGTGGTCGTCGAAGCGGCGACCACGGCACCGCCGGTCGCGGAAGCCAGCGAAGCGCCGTCCGGCGGTGGCGGCGGCGGCCTCGGCTGGCTGGAATTGCTGGGCCTGCTGGCGGGCATCGCTGCCCGGCGGCGCAAGCCGGCCTGAGTCGGCTCCGGTCTACTCGAAGTAGGGCGTGATCTCGCGGTTGGATTCGAGATAGCAGTTGACCAGCAGCCACTGCAGGTTCAGGCCGATGCGCCGTGCCTGTGGCTCCGTCCAGCCATAAGTGTGCGTGCGCACGCCGTCGGCATCGCGCTCGAGGACGTACATCACCAGCGAATTGCGGGTAAAGGCGCCCTGCTCGTTGTTGATCGGCCATTGCACGTTGCGCAGCGTGATGCCGATCTCGCGGCCATCCTTGGTGCGCAACCAGTGCAGGCCACCCTGGTCGTGCAGTGACTCGATCGAGTAGCGCTCGAAGGGCTCGTCGCGGCCACCGGCGACACCCGGGATGTCGACATAGCAGCTGAATTCCCGCGCCCGCAGCAACTGCGTCGGGCGTTCACCGGGCCGCGTGAACCACAGGCCGCCCGGGTAGAGCTGGAACGACTCCTCGCAATCGCCGGCCGCGGCAAACTGTCCGGCCTCCCGGCGCCAGGCGACCTGACAGGGAGGTTCACCGGCATCGGGCCGATGCTCCATGATCACCAGCTCCGGATCCTCGCCCAGCGACAGCCGGAGCTGACCGTTGTGCGTTTCGCCGCCTTCGCTGACTGCGTAGCGGAAGCGGTACGGGGAATCCGTCTTGCTGATGCGCAGATGCGTGCGCGGCCGGCGTTCGGACTCCGGCAGCTTGCGCCGCTGGTCGAAGTAGGCCTGATTGGCATTGTCATAGATGCCGGGCAACAGCGCCGCGATGATCTGCAGATTGCGTTCGGCCGGCGTGCTGTCCTGCCCCTGTGCGAGCAACAGCGCCGGCAGCGTCGCGGCGAGCCAGAGCCAGTGGCGGGTCGCGTAACGATGCTCAGTCACCGGCCTGCTCCAGGTGCTTGCGGAACACCGTCCAGCTGGTTTCGTTCGGCCGCCGGTCGTCCAGCGGCGGCGGCTCGAAGTAACGCGGATAGTTCCGCTCCAGCTCCGAGCGCAGTGGCTCCGGGATCTCCGCGCGATCGAAGGTGCTGCTGCCGGTGGCATTGAAGATCATCAGCCCGGGCCGGCTGCCCATCTTCATCCACGGCAGCCACTGGGCCACCCGCACCCAGGCGATCCAGGAGCGTTCCACGCGGCGCTTGCTGTCCAGCAGCTGATCCGCCGGATAGAACATGTCGAAGATCTCCATCGCGTGATAATGGCCGCCGATATAGTCCTGGTAGTCACTGCCCAGCGGATTGTCATAGAACAGCGGCACCTCGCTGGCGCCGATCAGGATCTCGCCGTTGCGTTGCATGACGATCTCGCGCTGTTCCGCCTCGAAGCGCGGCGCGCGCATGTTGACCGGATCGTTGGCGACCTGCACGACCTCGACCGTCTCACCGGTCCAGGGATTGCGCCATTCGCGCAGGATCTCGCCGGATTCCGGGTCCAGGTAGAGCATCACTTCGCGCGATACGCTGCGAAAGCCTTCGCCCTTCTCCGGGTCCGCAACGCTGGCGCACTGCCGGGTGTTGACGCCGAGCACATCGAAGAGGTGACGGTCCTTCTCGCCCGGCACGCGGCTGTAGGCGCGGCCGCCGAACACGCCGTAGCGGGTCACGCCCTCCTCGAGGGTTCCGCAGGTCATCTTGCGGGCGATTTCCCAGGCCTGCCGGCCGCTGAAGCGCTCGTCGGCGGCGGGCGTTGCGGTGGCGGCCAGGAGTCCTGCGCAGAGGACCATCAGCAGGCTGAATCTCATCGGGGGCTCCTTGAATGCGCCGGGCCCGGACGGGCAGGCATCTTCGTTGTTGCTGAGCGCTATTGATAACAGAGCGGCTGTTGCAGTGCACGCGTCGATCCGGTGCCGGATGCTTGCCGAACGTCTCCGTTACCGGTGAGTCGGCGGTCGCGCGCCGCCGGCCGGCGCTCAAAGGGGCTCGGTCGCCCGCAGTTCCGGCCGGTAGACGTCGTAGAGGATCACCGGGATCCCGAGCGGTCCGAGCTGCTCGTCCAGCACCGGCCGCGCGAGCTCCCAGTCCAGGCCGCCGGCGCCAGTCGCGATGCGCGGCAGCGCCAGGCTGCGCAACTCCTCGGCCTCGGCGTACTCGCGCAGCCCGCCGAGACAGAGCGCCAGGTAACGCAGCGAGGAGCGGCCGGGCCGCTTGCCCCGCGGCGGGCTCGGGTCCTGCGTGAACAGGTTGATGATCGTGTGGCCATCGCCGCTGGTCCAGGCCCAGAGCTCCCCCGGCGCCGGCTCGTGCCCTCGCCGATAGGCCAGGAAGGCCGAGTACAGCGCCGGCCAGCGCCGCCGGATCGCCTGCGCGAGCCCGCAGGTGAACGGGTCGTCGGGCGCCACGCCGTGGGCCAGCGCCTGAGCCCCGGTCAGTAATATGTCGCCAGCTACCTCGTAGATCACCGGATCTCCCCTCGTCCCGCGATTCTGGGCGCGGCCGGCCCGCTTGCGCCATCGTGGAAAATGCGGATCGGCGCCGGCTCAGGCAGAATGCGCGCCCATGCTGCAATTCAACGAGATCGAGCCGAACGTCGACCTGGTCGAGGTGGACGGCCGGCGTTTCTACCTCGTCGGCACAGCGCACGTCAGCGACGCCAGCGCGCGCCTCGTGGAACGGGTGATCCGGGATGTCCGGCCGGACACCGTCTGCGTGGAACTGTGCGACTCGCGTTACGAGACCATCACCAACCCGGAGCGCTGGAAGGAGACCGACCTGTACTCGGTGATCCGCTCCGGCCGCGCCTACGTACTGATGGCGCAGCTGGCACTGGCGGCCTACCAGCGCAAGCTGGCCGAGGAATTCCGGATCCGGCCCGGCGAAGAGATGCACCGCGCGATCGCCGCGGCGAAGGAAGTCGGCGCGGAGATCGCGCTGGTCGACCGGGAAATCCGCACGACCTTGAAACGCGCCTGGGCGCGTGCCGGTTTCTTTTCCCTGTTGCGGATGGCCTGGTCGGCCTTGCTGGGTGTATTCGCGGCCGAGAAGATCAGCGCCGAGGAAATCGAGAAGCTCAAGGGCAGCGACGAACTGACCCTGATGCTCGAAGAATTCTCCGGCGCGTTGCCCGGTGTGAAGGAAGCGCTGATCGACGAACGCGACCGCTACCTGGCGGCGAAGATCCGCCAGGCGCCCGGGCAGACGGTCGTGGCCGTGGTCGGCGCCGGCCACGTGCCCGGTATCCGCCGCTGCTTCGATCAGCCGATCGACATCGCCGAGCTGGAAACCCTGCCACCGCCGCGGCGCGGGCTGCGCCTGCTCGGCTGGGCCGTGCCCCTGGCGCTGTTCCTGCTGGTGGCCGCCGGCTTCGTCTTTTCCGGGCGGGAGACGGGGGAGCAGATGATCCTGGCCTGGGTGCTGGCCAATGGGGTGGCCGCGGCGGCCGGGACGCTGCTGGCGCTGGCCCACCCGCTGACCATCCTCGCCGCCTTCCTGGCCGCGCCGCTGACCTCGCTCAACCCGACGATCGCCGCCGGTTGGGTCTGCGGCCTGGTCGAGGCCTGGGTTCGCAAGCCCCGGGTGCGCGATCTCGAGCGCGTGGCCGAGGACCTGAGTTCGGTCACCGGCATCTGGCGCAACCGCGTGACCCGTATCCTGCTGGTCGTGGTGCTGGCCAATCTCGGCAGTTCCATTGGCACGGTCGTCGGCGTAGGCTGGATCCTGAGCCTGTTCGGCAAGGGAGCGACATGAGGCCCATCAGCATCGAAATCGTGTCCGACTGGGTCTGCCCCTGGTGCTATATCGGCAAGCGGCGGCTGGAACGGGCGCTGCAGCAGCGACCGGGCCTGCCGGTCACGCTGCACTGGTCGCCGTTTCAGCTGAGCCCGGACATGCCGCCGGAAGGGCGCGATCGCGCCGAGCATTACGCCGAGATCTTTGGCCCGGAACGTGCCCGCATGATCATCGAGACCATGCGCGAGACGGCGCGTGACGAGGGGCTCGAGTTCGGCGATCGGCCGGGCGCGCGCTCGCCGAATACCTTGCTGGCGCACCTGCTGATGGATTTCGCCGCGGCGCAGGGGGCCGATGCGACCCGGCTGGCGGAGCGGCTGTTTGCGGCGCACCACGTCGACTGTGAGGACCTCGGAGACCCGGCCGTCTTGCAGGAGATTGCGGCCGACTGTGGCCTGGACGCCGAAGCGGCGGCCGCGGCGCTGGCGTCGCCGGAGCGACGGGAGCGGGTCGGACGGCAGGTCCGCGAGATGGCGGCGCGCGGCATCAACGGCGTCCCCTTTTTCGTATTCAACGGCCGCTACGCCGTCTCCGGGGCCCAGCCGGCCGATGCGCTGCTGCAGGTCATCGATCGGCTGGCTGCCTGAGTCTCAGCGGCGCGGCGGCGAATAGTCGCCGCGGGTCTCGACCTCGCGGCCGATCACGGCCCCCGGTTCGGCCACGCCCAGCAGCAGTTCGCGCAGATAGCCGGGTGCGACGAAGTGGCAGTAGTGCACGCCGCGAAAGCGCGCCGGCGCCTGCGCATAGCGGGGGTCGCTGAAATCCACGCGGAAGCCCTTGGCCCGGACATGCAGCGCGCCGTCCGCGTCGACCCAGGTGGCGGTGTAGGGGCGCAACCAGTCCGGTCCGGTCATCGCGGGCTGAGCCGCATGGTCCACGGTCTCGTCCCTATCGAAGACCACGCGGGTGTAGGCCGGATCCGGATCACTGGCACGTGGCGCGACTTGCTCGAATACGGCCCGGTTCATGTCCTGGCAGTGGCCGTCCGGCCCGGCGGCATCTTCGCCGAATGCCAGCTTCAGGTGGTCGGCGCTCTTGAGCTTGCAGGAGATGCCGACCACCCGTCCACTGGCGTCCCGCCAGTTGTATTGCTGGATCACCGGGCCGTCGATCAGCGCCTTGGACTTGACGAAGTCCGCGAAGTCGTCGTGCAGCACGAGGCGGAACGGCAGTGCCGTGCGGGTGACCACACGCTGCGCCGCAAGGCAGTAACGCTCCACCGCGGGCGGCTCGGTCAGCGCAAACGGGTCGCCGGGGCCGCCGCAGCCGCCGGCCAGCAGTGCCGGCGCGGTCAGCCAGGCCGCGCGCCGTCGGCGATGTCGGTCACCGCTTGCAAGCATCGAACTGCACCCGCATCCTACTGAATGCCAGACAGCCTAGCTTAACCGCGGAGAAGAACGATGGACCACGCGAATGTCCGGACCGAATCGACGCTGGCCGTCGCCTGGCTGGCATGCGCCCTGCTGCTGGCCGTCGCGCCAGGCGCAGGGGCCGGCGAGCGGGACGAGGAGGCTCAACCGTTGCCGCCGGGCACGCAGAAATGCGTCAATATCACGCGCATTCGCAAGACCCGGATCATCGACGACTCGACGATCCTGTTCTACATGCAGGGTGGCAAGGTCTACGTCAACCATCTGCCCCGGCGTTGTTCCGGGCTGCGCTCGGCCGGCAGCTTTTCGTACAAGACCTCGGTCAGTTCGCTGTGCGACGTGGATATCATCACCGTGATCCGGCCGACGACGCCAGTGGTCCGCGGGCCGTCCTGCGGGCTCGGGACCTACCAGCCGATCAGCGAGGAAGAGATCCAGCTGCTGCTGGCCGCGCCGGCGCCGGAGGCCGACAACGAAGCCGTGGCGCCGGAGATCGAGCCGCTGGACGGCGGCGACGAAGGCGGCGCGAAGGCCGGCGGCGGTGATGGCGAGGACCGCTAGCCCACGGTCGCCGGGCGCGGCCGGGGAGCGCTGCCGGTGACCGAATTCGGGATGGTCATGGAGGCTTCGCCGGGCTACACGGCGAGGCTGGCCGCCGAGATCGAGGCGATGGGCTTCGACTGCCTGCTGTGCCCGGATACCCAGAATCTCAGCCCCGACCCGTTCAGCCAGCTGGCACTGGCCGCGCAGGCGACCCGGCGCCTGCGGCTCGGCACCGGCGTGACCAACCCGCTGACCCGGGACGTCGCGGTGACGGCGACGACCTTCGGCACGCTGCAGGCCGAGTCCGGCGGGCGCATGCGCTGCGGCATCGGCCGCGGTGACTCATCGGCCGACCACATCGGGCGGCGCAACGCGACCACAGCCGAGCTGGCGACCTTCGTGCAGCGCTTCCAGGCCTACCTCGCGGGCGAGACCGTCGACCGCGACGGACGGCCGTCACGGCTGCGCTGGCTGGACTCGGTCGAGGTCCAGCCGGTGCCCGTCGATATCGCCTGCACCGGACCGAAGACCATCCGGATGGCGGTCGACAATGGCCAGCGCATCAGTTTTGCTGTCGGCAGCGCGCCCGCACGGGTCCGCTGGGCCATGGAGGTAGCGCTGGCCCGGCTCGACGAGACCGGCCGCCGCCGCGACAGCCTGTCGATCGGCGCCTATGTCAACCTGGTCTGCGACCGCGACGAGCGCCGCGCGATCGAGCTGGGGCGCATGATCGCGGGGATGGTCGCGCACTTCGCCGGCATGCGGAACGCGCCGCTCGAGCACCTGCCGCCGCAATTGCGACGGCTGGCCGAACACATGCAGGCCGCTTACGACATGGAGCACCATGCACAGGAAGAGGGTGCGCACCTCGGCGTCGTCGACGACGAGTTCGTCGACTGGTTCTCGATCTGCGGCCCGCCGCAGAAATGCCGCGAGCGGCTTGGCGAACTGCTGTCACTGGGTCTCGATCACGTCTACCTGCTCGGTGGCTCGCCGGTCGCACACCCGCACGGCGAACGTCAGGCCGCGATGGTGCGCCAGTCCCGGCTGTTCGCCGACGAGGTGCTGCCGGCGTTCCGCTGAGCGCGTGACCGCTGTCACACCGGCACCGGCGCCGCCTCCCTAAGCTTGGTGGATGGCGCTTTCCGATCTCCCGGCTTATGTCAGCTACGCGCTGGTCGCTGCGTGCGTCGCGCTGGCCTATCTCGGCCTGGCGCGGCTCGCCAGATCGCTGGCCGATGTTCGCTACCGGCGCCGGCGCTTGCCACGGCTGCAACCCGGTGAGCCGGTGCGGCGCGAGTTGCGCCGCAACTATCGCCGCCTGGCCAGTCATCTGCAGGCCTGCGTCGTGGGCCTGGTCAGCTTCGGGTTGCTGCTATTGCTCGGCCGCCGTGGCTGGTGGCCGGACTGGCCGGAGCGCGCCTGGGTCGCGCTGGCCGTGCTGTTGCTGCTGCCGGTCGCTTACGCCGCCGTCAAGCTGGGCTTGCTGCTCTGGTGGCGCCACCGCCTGCTGTGCCTGCTGGCCCTGCAGGACGAGATGGCCGAGCGCCTCGCCGAGGCCGAATTGCGCGGCAATCGCATTCATTTCTCGGTACCGTCCGACGCCGGCTATGTCGACGCCGTCGTCGTCGGTCCGAACGGTGTCTACGCCCTGTTGCTGCAGGCGCCGCCGGACGGCAGCGAGGCGTTGCGCATCAGCGGCGGGCGCCTGATTTTCGAGCCGTCGGGCCTGGGGCTGGCGACGCGCACCTGGCATGCCGTGGCCGATGCGCTGGCCGGCAATATCGAGGCCGGCAGCGGCCGGCGCGTGATCGTGCAGCCGGTGCTGGTGGTGCCGGGCTGCCGCCTCGAGGCGTCCGACGACGACGGTTTGCTGGTCGTCAGCCTCGAGGCCTGCGTCAGCTTCATCGGCTGGCGCAATCCGCGCGCGTTTCTGATGGATGACGAACTGCGCGCGGTCGACGCCTGGCTCGCCAGTGCGCGAGGCACCGGCAGCCCGCCGGTGCAGGACCAGACCGGGCGCTTCGCGGCACGGCTGCTGCCGCAGCCGGAGGTCTAGTCCTTCGGCCGGCCGGCGCGCCGCGCGTCGATCCGCTTGCGAAATTCGCCGGCCGACGAAGTCATCACCGGGCCTTGCCACTCCCTCGGCGCGCGCAGGTACTTCGGGTAGTGCCGCTCGGTGTAATCGCGGATATAGCGCGGCAAGTCGTCGGCGCCATTCATCAGCTTCATGCTGTGACTGTGAAAGGATAGGATGCCGGGGCGGTTGCCCATTTCCATCCACGGCAGCCAGTTGGCGATGCGCACCCAGGACATGACGCAGGAAGCCGAGGTTACGGCCGGATCCAGCAGTTCGCTGCGCCGGCCGATGATGCCCCAGAGTTCCGCGTGCTGGTCGATGTCACCGGACGAGTACAACGGGTATTCGGAGCGGGTCAGTTCGGCCGGTTTGAAGATGTAGAAATTCCACTGGAAGACGACATTGTCACCGTAGGCGACATAGGGGTAGGGCGGTGACAACACCGGGTTGCCCTGGCGCGTGAACACGCCATTGACCGGGTCGTTGGCGATGTGGAAGACCTCGACCTCGCGCCCGCCGAGCCACGGATTGCGCCAGCTCTCGAGAATTTCGCCGCTGTCCGGATCCAGGTAGTACAGCACCTCGCGGCTGTAGATGCGCCAGCCCTCGTCGACCTCTTCGATTCGGGACGCGCCGATGCCGAAGGTCCTGAACAGGCGCCGGTTGCTCTCCTGCGGGATCATCGCCCAGACCTCGCCCGGAAAGGCGAACAGGCTGTCGCGGCCGGACAGGTCGGCGCGTAGCTTGAGCATCGCCATGAAATTGGTTTCCGGATCGTCGAGGTCCAGTTCAGGATCGCTAGGAATCTCGATGGCGCTGAGCCGGGTCATGCGCAATGGGCCGTGCCGCGAGACTTCGGCGGCGGCCGCGCCACGCGCGCCGAGGAGGCTGCCCGCCGCGGCGCCGCCCAGCAGTGCCCGGCGATCGATTGCGGTCGTTGCCTGCGCGTTCTTGGCCTTGGGCTTCTTTTCCATGGACTTACTCCGTCAACAGTTCAGTCCCCAGCTCTTCAACAGGTCCAGGTACTCGGCATTGACCTCGGCGAAGGCCTTCGGCGCGCCCTTTTCCAGCAGCGTCCGGTTCATCTCCGGGAAATGCTCACGGCCACCCTCTTCGGGGAACTGCCGGGTCGCATCGATGACGATCTTGCTGGTGCGCCCGTAACTCGGCTGGCTGGGGTCGGTGAACAGTCCCGGTCCTTCGTCGACGATGTAGTGCGCCTTCGCCGGCTGCCAGCGGGCGCCGACCGCAGCCAGCACGTCCGTGTGGTTGAACACATTGATGTCCTTGTCGACGACGATCACGATCTTGGCAATGCCGAAACCGGAGACCGCCTTCTTGCCGGCCTCCAGGCCCTGGAAAGGCTTGGTCTTGTCGATCTGCATGAAGATCACGCCCATCGCGTACTGTGGCACGTGATAGGTGATCAGGTAGGGGATCCGGCGGCGCAGGAACAGGTCGTACTGCGCTTCCTGTGGTGCCGTGAGCATGCCCTTCTGCATGCCGGTGAAGGCGTTCATGAACCAGGGCTTGCGCCGATGCGTGACCGAGGTCACGCGCATCCAGAAATTCTCTTCCTTGTACTGGCCGAGGTAGCCGTACATCTCGCCGAACGGGCCTTCCGGCTCCATCGGTTCCTGCAGTGGCACGACACCTTCGATCACCATCTCCGCATGCGCCGGCACCAGCAGGTCGCTGTCCTCGGACCGGACGACCTCGACCGGCTTGCCGCGCAGACCGCCGGCGATCGCCAGCTCGTCCACGGGACCCGAGCCAGGAAAGCGCGGCGCGACCCGCGTGCCGGAGATCATCCAGATGACCGGATCCTGGCCGAGCACGATCGACAGATGCGCGTATTCCTCGCCGCGCCTCTTCGCCGCCATCAGCATCTTCCAGTTGGTCTGATTCGGTTCCGGGTTCACGCCCAGCTTGCGCGGCCCCTTCAGCTGGCAGCGATAGGTGCCGAAGTTCGGCCCCATTTCCGGGTCCTCCATGAAATGCGAGCCGGTGTTCACATAGCGCCCGCCGTCGGCCGGATTGGTCTGAATGAACGGGTACTGTGTCAGGTCGACTTCGTCGCCCTTCAGCACGACTGCCTTGACCGGCGCCTGCTCTGTGGAGACTTCGACCGGCGGTATCGACGGGTAACGGCCGCCGTTCTGCTTCAGGATGCCCGTCAGGTGGTCCAGCGCTTTCCGGTAGCTGGCGTAATAGTCGTCCCAGACCGGCTCGATACCCCAGGTCAGGCACTCCGTGTACCAGTGGGCCTGGATGTTGCCGAGCACCGGGCCGTCCATCCATCGGCCGTTCACCTTGATCTTCTCGAAGACGATCGCCGGTGAGGCATATTTGCCGAACAGGTCCGTCATCCGGTAGAACAGCGCGGTGGCGTGATAGCGGTCCTGGTCGATCTTCGGCACGCGGATCACCAGGCCGTAATGGTCGAGCATCGCGAGGTAGTCGCGCAGCGAATCGAACGGCGCCTGCGGCGCCTTGCCACCGTGTCGCTTGCTGTTGCGCCGCGCCGCGCCGAAGGCCGGTCCGGCGGCGGCCATGCCGGCCAAACCCGAGGCGGCGGCCAGCAGTTCGCGGCGGGATACGCCGTCCAGTATTTCGTCGAGTTCCGGCAAGTCGTCCATCCGCTCTGGCCTCCATTGTGTGGCTGCGTGGATTTCCTACCATGCTCCCGCACCTGCCGTCAGGGCGGGCGATCCGCTGTCCGCAGGCTGGCGTCAGGCGGGCCGCTCTGCCGCGAGCGCGCGCAGATCCGTGCCGGCCGGTTTCTGATAGATGCGCAGGCCGAATTCCGGCGCGACGGCCAGCAAATGGTCGAAGATGTCCGACTGGATGTTCTCGTACTCGGCCCAGGCCGTGGTGCGCGTGAAGCAGTAGATCTCCAGCGGCAGCCCCTCCGGTCCCGGCGGCAACTGGCGGACCAGCAAGGTCATGCCGCTCTGGTGGATCTGTGGATGGTTGCGCAGGTAATTCAGTACATAGGCGCGAAAGGTGCCGATATTGGTCAGGCGGCGCTTGTTGACCTCCGCCTCGGTTGCATATTTGAGCCGGGCATTGTAGTCGCGCAATTCCTGTTCCTTTCGCGCGATATAGTCCTTGAGCAGGGCAAAGCGCTTGAAATGCTCGACTTCGTCGTCGCTGAGGAAGCGGATCGAGTGCTGGTCGATGTACAGGGCCCGCTTGATGCGCCGGCCGCCGGCTGCGGTCATGCCGCGCCAGTTCTTGAAGGACTCGGCGATCAGCTTCCAGGTCGGGATGGTCGTGATCGTCTTGTCCCAGTTCTGCACCTTGATGGTGTGCAGAGAGACATCGATCACGTCGCCGTCGGCGCCGTACTGCGGCATCTCGATCCAGTCGCCGACCCGGACCATGTCGTTCGCAGTGAGCTGGACACTGGCAACGAGTCCGAGGATCGTGTCCTTGAACACCAGCATCAGCACGGCCGATACCGCGCCCAGGCCGCTGAGCAGCAGCAGCGGCGAGCGGTCCATGAGGGCCGCGATCACGAGCACGCCGCCGACCAGCCAGGCGAGGATCTGCAGCAGCTGGAACAGGCCCTTCAGCGGCCGTTCGCGGGCGATCGGCAGGTCGCTGTAGATGTCCTGAGCGGCCGCGATGGTGGCCGACAAGGCCAGGGTCACCATCAGCACGAGATAAGCGGTGGTGACATTGCGAACCAGCTGGTCGACGAAGTCGGGCAAGGCCGGCACCAGGCCGATGCCGGCGAAGACGAGCAGCGCCGGCAGCACCTGCGCAAGGCGCCGAAACACACCGTGTGCCAGCAAACGGTCGTCCCAGCTCGCTTCTGTGCGGCTGGCCAGCGCCCGTGCCAGGGTTTCGAGTACGCGCCGGGCCAGGTAACCGGCCAGCGCGGCTGCCGCCAGCAGAATCAGCAGGCCGAGCAGCGGCGGCAGGGCCGGGTGCAGCGTTTCCAGGCGGTTCAGCATCTAGTCGCGATCCTCTGGGTCCTGCTCTTCGTCAGTCACGCCATGCGCGGCGTCGGCCTCGCTACGCGCGCGCTCGCGCCGCTCGCTGGCGCGCTCGCGCTTGCGATCGTACTTGCTGCGATCCTTGTGCGGCCCGGACTTGCGCAGGATGTCTGGCGGCCGGGGTACGCGCGGCTTGCCCATGCCCGCATTGTAGCGGGCATCAGCGGCGCTGATCAGTCACCGGCCGGCTGCAAGGGCACGGGATCCAGCACCCAGTTGCCGGAGCTGCGGCGGTCCGGGCACGGGATCGAGTAGGCGATGTCCCCGGCATCGGCCCGCAGCCTGCGGCTATCGATGCGCCAGCCTTTCTCGTCCCATTCCCTGAGCCATTTCCGGTAACGCATCACGGCGCCGTCCGACGGCACCAGCACTTCTTTGGCCGTGCTCTTCGGCGTGCGCACGGGGTCCAGTTCCTCGAGGATCTGGATGTCCTCCTGCGCGACGATCATGTTGACCTTGGCGATGCGCTCATCGTTTTCCGGCTCCAGCATGAAAGCGCGCATGTTCACGAAAAAGACCCGCGTGCGGTTCTCGTCGATCGGCGCTTCGAAGAAATACTGCGAAAAGCGATTGGTCTCGGAGAAATTGATCCAGGTGATCATCGTATTCGGGCCCACATGCCCGGAGCCGGCCTCGACCTCGGGTACCAGCGTGGCCTCTTCGCCCAGCGCCTCGGTGCCCTTGACCTCGTTCTCGAAGGTCACGAGGAACTTGCTGCCCCAGGGGATGTCCTGCACGTCCAGCGGCCGGCGGCGCAGGTTCGCGTTGATGTTCGGCGAGCCCTGTGCCGGGTGGACGAACTCGTTGTGCGACGGGTCCAGGCCGTTCTCCATCGAGCGCTCGTAGAATGCGCCGACTTCGAACACGGTCAGCTTGTTGGCACGCCAGCCGGGTTGATCCCATTCCGGTATCTCCAGCAACGGCGGCCGTTCTTCCTCGGGCAGGTCGCCGAGAAACGCGAAGACGATGCCGTAGCGTTCCTCGGTCGGGTAACTGTCGACCTTGGCGCGGGCCGGCGGGCTGTCGTCCGGCAAGGTCGGGATGTGGGTGCATTTGCCATCGCCACCGAAGCGCCAGCCGTGGTAGGGGCAGACGACCTGGCCGTCGCGCACCCAGCCCTTGCCCAGCGAGCCGCCGCGGTGAATGCAGACATCGCGCATGACCCGGGCCTGGCCTTCCGCGTCCCGGAAGGCGACGAAGCGCAGCCCCAGCACACGCGTGCGGAAGGGCTTTTCGTCATTGCAGTCTTCGCTGGCGCAGATCGGATACCAGAAATTGATATACATCGGTTTCCCTTTTCCTTGTGGTTGTCGCCGGCCGGTGCGGATCCGGCCTGCACCGGAGGATCCGGTCCACCGGCAAGCAATGACAGTTGCGAATTGCCGCAGCCGCCGCGCAGTGGACAGGCTGCTGTTCAGCGCAGCGCTGCGGGCCGCAGCCTGGCGTCCAGGGCCTCGCCGATCTCGCAGACGATGCCGGGCAGCGCGTCGATATCCGCGGCGCTGCTGCGGAAATTCACGATGCAGGCACGCAGCAGGTAGTCGCCGGCAACCACGGCGTTCGATACGAATGCTCGCCCGCTGCGCTGCAGTTCGTCGAGCAGCCGCTCGTTCAGCTCGTTCAGGTACGGCGCCAGCGCCTCGCCATGGCCGCTCAGCTCGCGAGGCTGGTAGCGAAAGGTCGTGATGCTGAGGCTGTGGCTGCGGGCTTCGAGATCCGGATGCTCGGCGGTCAGCTCGTAGAGTCGGCGCGCCAGCGCGATATCCTCGCCGATCATCCGGGCGATGCCGCGGCGGCCGGTCTGGCGCAGGCCGAGCCAGACCTTCAGGGCCCGGAAGCCGCGCGAGTTCTGCATACCGTACTGGTAATAGTTGATCCCGGGCCGGCCGTCGTCGGCGCGGCGGTCCAGCTTGTAATAAGAGGGCTGGAAGCTGAAGGCGTCCGGCAAGGCCTGCGGGTCGCGCACCAGGCAGCAGGCCGCCTCCAGCGGCGCATACAGCCACTTGTGCGGATCCAGTGCCAGCGAATCGGCCAGCGCCAGCCCCCGCAGTTCGGCCGGCGCCTCGGGCAGCGTGGCCGCCGGCGCGCCATAGGCGCCGTCGACGTGAAACCACAGCCGCTCGCGACGCGCCAGCTCGGCGAGTTCCGGCAATGGATCGATCGCGCCGGTGCCGGTCGTGCCGGCCGTGCCGACGACCAGGAAGGGCAGCAGCCCGGCGCGCCGGTCGGAACGGATCAATGTGGCCAGGTCGTCGGGGCGCATCCGCTGCTGCCGGTCGGTGGAGACCCAGCGCACGGCGTCACTGCCCAGCCCGCTCACGTCGGCGGCCTTGTCGACCCAGGTATGCGCGTCGGCCGACACGTAGGCGGCCAGCTTGCGCGGCTCGCCATAGAGGCCTTCGCGGCGGATGTCCCAGCTGGCCTGCGCGCGCCGGGCCGCGACGAAGGCGAGGAAATTGGCCATGTTGCCGCCGCTGGTCAGGATGCCGCCGCAGTCGGCCGGGTAACCGACCAGTTCGGCCAGCCAGCGCACGGTCTGCGCCTCGATCTCACTGGCGATCGGCGCGATGTCCCAGCGGCCGAGGTTCGGGTTGACCGCCGCGGCGAGCAGATCCGCCAGCGCGCCGGCTGGATTCGCCGACGAGGTGATATAGCCCCAGAACCGTGGGTGGCCGTTGTGCAGCGAGTGCTCGACCAATAGCGGTGTGACCTCGGCCAGCAGCTCGTCCATCGGCCGACCCTGCTCCGGCAGGCTGCCACGACCCAGCGCATTCCGCACGGCCCGCGGTGACTCACCGCGCGTGACCGGCAATCCCGGCAAGCGCTCGAGATAATCGGCGATCTGGTCGACCAGCGCGTGGCCGGCAGCCCGGAAGGCCCGGGCATCCAGGTCGATCGGCGCACGGCGTGCCGGCGCTTCCTTGTCTGCTGCCATCTGACCGCTCCACCTTGCGTCGAAGCGGCCGATGATAGCGCTACAACGGTGGCGCCGGGGGCAGGTCCAGGACCGTGTCGTTGATGTGATTGAAGTAGTTCGACAGGGTCTTCTGCGCCAGGATCACGCAGAGGTCCGCCGCATGCCGGTCCTGATAACCGGCCGCGCGGAACGCGGCCAGGTCCGCGTCACTGACGAAGCCCTTCGTCTCCATGACGCGGGCTGCGAAGTTCAGCAAGGCGGCCAGCTTCGGGTCCGAGGCCTCGCCGCGGCGAATGCGGGCGAGTTCCGCATCGTCGAACCCGGTCCCGCGGCCGCCCCAGCAGTGGGCCGCCACACAGTAGCTGCACTCGTTGCGCTGGCTGATGTACAGCTTAAGGGCCTGCTGTTCGGCCGGCGTGAAACTGCCCTGAGCGATCAGCTTGTCCAGCGCCAGGTAGGCTTCCAGCGCCTCGGGGCTCGCGGCCAGGCTGCGGAACAGGTTGGGGACCAGGCCGAGCGCGTCGTTGGCAGCCGCGAACAGCGCGGCGACCTTGCCATCGGCCTCGGCTGGATCGATTGGGGCGATCCTCGGCTGTTTCTGCTGTTGTTCGGACATCTTCGTACTCCCGATGGCCTGTTCTCGCTGTGACCACGGAGCCGCGACGGAGTTCAGGCGCGGCGCCGCAGGGACTATGCTGAGCCAGCGCCAGTCAGTCCGGGAGGGGGGAACGATGGCCGAGCCGCAGGAGCGGCGCTACGCGCCGCCGCTGCCGCAGCAGGCGCTCGCGGAGATTGCCGAGAACCTCTATTGGCTCCCGGGCACGATCGGCCTCGGGCCGCTGATGCGGATCAGCCGCAACATGCTGGTATTGCGCCATGGCGATGAGCTGACCGTCGTCAATGCCGTGCGGCCGGGCGCCCGCAACCAGGCCACGCTGGAGTCGCTGGGCAAAGTACGCCATGTCGTCCGCATCGGCGCTTTCCACGGTCTCGACGACGCCTGGTACAAGGATCACTATGGCGCCGAGTTCTGGTGCCAGCCGAACTCGGACCGCTATCCGGAGCCGCGGCCGGATCACCTGCTGATCGAAGGGGCCGAGCTGCCCCTGCCGGGCCTGGCGCTGTTCCTGTTCCGGCTGCCGACCCGACCGGAAGCCGCCTTGCTGTTTCGCGTGGGCCCCGGCTGGCTGATTACTTGCGACAGCCTGCAGCACTACGGCGACTTCAGCCGGCACTCGCTGCTGGCGCGGCTGCTGATGCGGCGCATGGGTTTCCGGCGGGGCCTGCAGATCGGCCCGATCTGGCTGAAGATGCTGACGCCATCCGGCGGCACGCTACAGCCGGATTTCGAGCGCCTGGCCCAGTGGGACTTCGACGCGCTGGTGTCGGCGCACGGCACGCCGCTGGTGCAGGGAGCCGCGGCAGCCTTGGCAGTTGCGATCGGCGATGCCCGCTGGTCGCCGCAGTAAATCTGGTCGAGCGACGGAAGGCAGCATGAACACGCGCGAACGAGACAACTTCCTGCAGATCTACGAGTGGTCGGGCGACTGGAGCCAGTTGCCCTGGGCGCATGAGGAACCGACGCTGTTCCTGGCCGAGCTGTGCACTCAGCGTCCGGCGGGTACTGCCTTGGACATCGGCTGCGGCGCCGGCACCGACTCGGTGTTTCTTGCCAGCCGCGGCTGGCAGGTCACGTCGCTGGACTTCGTGCCGAAGGCGCTGGAGTTCACGCAACAGCGCGCCCAGCAAGCCGGCGTCAGTGTCACCGCGGTCGAGGCCGATATCACCGCCTGGGAGGTGCCGCAGCGCTATGACCTGGTGCTGGATCACGGCCTTTTGCACAACATGGACCCGGTGCGATACCCGGCCTATCGCGAGCGGGTGCTGCGCGCGCTGGCCGGCAACGGCGACTTCCTGCTGCTGCACTGGCACCCGCTGTACCCGGGCCAGCCGGACGGCGAAGCCGGGCCACGGCGGCGCAGCCGCGACGAGATCCGCGAGTTCTTTGCGCCGGAATTGACGGAGCGATACTTCGCGCGCGAAGACTTCGAAGACCTGCCCGATGTCGTCGGTGGTGGCATGTCGCAGGCCTATTACTGGTTCCGCCGCAACCCGGCGCATGCCCACCCCGAAGAATTGCTCGCGCAGCTCGCCGCCACGCTCGCGCGCCATGGCGTCGCGCCCGGTCCGGCCACCGAGCCCGACCTCGCGCTACTGGCGCGCATTGTCGGGCCGGGCCGGCTGGGCTTGTCACAGCGGATCATCGAGCCGGCCGGCGCGGTGCAAGCCGTGCGTGACTGGGCCACCGCTCACGGCCGGGATGCGGAGCAGCTGCTGGACAGCCTG
>RFHQ01000147.1 GCA_003695765.1 Gammaproteobacteria bacterium | reverse complement strand
GACGACGCGCCGGCCGAAGAGCGGCGCACGCAGGCCATCCGCAGCCGTCACCTGATGGAGCCGGAGGAGGCCGGGCGGCTGGCGCGGATCGAGCCGGAGGCGATCGATGCAGTCTGTGCCGAGGCGCAACCGCTGGTTCGCGATGCCGACGAGTTGCACGACGCGCTGGTGCTGAACGGCTTCCTGACGGCCGGCGAGTGCGCGCAGCCGGGCTGGGATGCGTGGTGCGACGAACTGATCGCGGCCGGGCGCGCCAGCCGCGTGCAGACACCGGGCGGCGAACTGCTGTGGTCTGCGACCGAGCGCCTGCCGGAGTTGCTGGCGGCCTGCCCCGGTGCGCAGGCGAGGCCCGATACGGTGTCGGCGAAGGCGTCCGCGGATCCGGATGCGGCCTTGCGGGAACTGCTGCGCAGTCGCCTCGAACTGCTCGGGCCGGTGACCGCAGAGCAGCTGGCGGCGCCGCTGGGTTTGCCGATAGAAAACATCAATATAGTCCTGCATCTGCTTGAATCTGAAGGTTTCGTAATGCAGGGCAGTTACCGTGAACCGGCCGGCGCCGAATGGTGCGAGCGCCGCCTGCTGGCGCGCATCCACCGCCGCAGCCTGGAGCAATTGCGCCGCCGGGTCGAACCGGTCTCCCCGGCGGCCCTGATCCGCTTCCTGTTGCGCTGGCATGGCCTGGTCGGCGAGCGCGGCGAGGGGCCGGAGGCCGTGGCGCTGGCGCTGGAACGGCTGCAAGGCTTCGCGGCGCCGGCCGTCGCCTGGGAGAAGTTCCTGCTGCCGCAGCGGGTCGACGCCTACCTGCCGCACGATCTCGACCAGGTCCTGGCCAGTGGCGCCTATGCCTGGTTGCGGCCGGCCGGTCCGCAGCCGCCGGCCGGTGCGAGCAGTGGCCCGGTGCGCAACACGCCGATCACCTTGCTGGCGCGGGAATGGCTGGATGCCTGGCCGGCCCGCGTCGCCGGCGAGGCATCGGCGCCGCTGCTGTCGCCCCGGGCCGAACGCCTGCGACGCGCATTGGCCGAGCACGGCGCGCTGTTCTTCGCCGACCTCGTGCGCGCAACCGGTCTGATCAGAACCGAGGTCGAAGCCGCGCTGGCGGAGCTGGTCGCGAGCGGTCTCGTGACCGCCGACAGTTTTGCCGGCCTGCGGGCCTTGATTGCCCCGGCTGCCCGGCGCGCGAGTTTTTCCCGGCCGCGCCGCCCGGGCGCGGCCGGTGTCGATGCCGCGGGGCGCTGGTCGCTGCTGACCGTCACCCCGGCGGTAGCGGACGACGTGGAGACCTGGCCGGACGAGCGCATCGAGGCGATCGCCCGCGTCTTGTTGGGTCGTTATGGGGTACTGCTGCGAGCGTTGCTGAAGCGGGAGTCGCGGCTGTTGCCACCGTGGCGCTTGCTGGTGCGCGTGTTGCGGCGCATGGAAGCGCGCGGCGAAATTCGTGGCGGGCGTTTCGTCTCCGGCTTCGGTGGCGAACAGTTCGCGTTGCCGGAAGCGGTCGAGGGTCTGCGCCGGGCGCGCGAGGCAGACTGCGATGTGGACGTCGCCGTGGCCGCCGCCGATCCGCTGAACCTCGTCGGCATCGTGACACCCGGCGAGCGCGTGCCGGCGACCTCGCGCAACCGGATCCTGTTCCACGGTGGCGTGCCCGCGGCGGTCTTCTCCGGCGGCGATTTCCGCTGGCTGGGCAAGCCGGATCCGGCGGCCGAGTGGGCGGCGCGCAATCAGCTCTTGCGCCAGGACCATCGCGCCAGCTACCTGCCCGGTTCGCGCCGGCCGAACTGATGACCGGCCTGACGCTGTATGGTGATCCGGCCTCGCCCTACGTTACGCGGGTGATCATTCAGGCGGCGCTCAAGGGCATCTCCCTGCGACGCCCGCCGGTGCCCGGTGGCAACCCGCGCAGCGCGGCGTTTCACGCGCTGAACCCGATCGGCAAGGTCCCGCTGCTGGTGCAGGCCGACGGCACCCGGCTGCCGGAATCCGCCGTGATCGCGGAATATCTCGAGGAGCGTTACCCGGAACCGGCGCTGTTGCCGAGCGCGCCCTGGCCGCGCGCCGTCAGTCGGCTGGTCGCGCGGATTACCGACTGCTACATCTCGCCCTCTTTCCGGCCGCTGTTGCCGCATCTCGACCCGCAAGCCCGCAATCCCGCGGCCGTCGCCGGGCAGGCCGAGACGCTGGCTCGGGCGTTCCGCGCCCTCGGGCACTATATGTTGCCCGGCACCTTCTGCGCCGGTGACGCGCCGTCGGTCGGCGATTGCGCGCTGGCGCCATACCTGCAATTGCTGAAGAACGTGATCTTCCCGGCCTTTCCGGAAATTCCGGACCCGACCTTGCCGCCGGGGCGACTCGCCGACTGGTGGCAGGCCGTCAGTGGCCATCGCGAGTTCGGCGCCTGCCTGCGCGAATACGACCAGGCGGTGTCCCGTTTCATGGCCGCGAATCGCGAACGCCTGCACGAGCACCGCTGACGGGCGGGTTCCGAGGCGGCGCCGCAGAACGTGTCTCGCCGTCTCAGCCGCTTGCCGGAAACGGCGGCCGCCCGGTCGGCACCGCGCCTTCGTGATGATGCACGCGCCGCCATCGCCCGTCTACGCGCCGTGCCACCGTCGTGATCCGGACCCGGCCAGATAGTTCCCCGGGCGGCTCGAACCGGTAGTTCAGGTAATAACGCGCGACGGCGAAGTCGCCCCAGCTGTCGACGATGATCGGCTCCTCGATCTCGATGTGCAGCGGCCCGCGGCGCTGCGAGTCGGCCATGTCCTTGCGGCGAAACTTCGCGCGCGCAGCCGGCCCGCCGCGCACCAGCTCCGGTTCGAACAGGTCCCAGATGGTGCAGTCGGGGTCATCGCACTGGTCGACCTGAGCCGGATCGAAGCGCTGGTAGGCGGAAAACACGCGCTTGACCAGGTCGATCACGGCCTGCTGGTCGGCGTTGTTGGGTGTGGTTTCGGGCATTGGCATCTCCGGATAGCGCTTGCTCATCGGCTGAGAATCTGGACCAGGCTGAACAGGCCGGCAAGCAGCAGGCTGATGCTCGACAGGACCAGCGCGACATCCCAGGCCCGGCCCGGCCGCAGCCGTGGATCGATCTTGCGGTAACGGAAATACAGCGCGCTGGCGCCGAGCACCGGCAGCACCAGCGATTGCGTGAGTCCGCCGATCACGACCAGCCGGACCGGGTTCCAGCCGGTCAGAAAGATCAGCAGTACCAGCAGCGGCAGTCCGGCCGACAGCGCGCGGATCGCGCCAGCCATCGCGTCGGCCCGTTGCAGCAGGCCGAACAGCCGCAGGCAGTCGGCCAGCAGGCGCGCCGCGCCGGCATTGGCCACGAGGAACGACGAGTACAACACGGCGAGGGCACCGGCGAGAAACAGCACCCGCGCATATTCGCCTAAGACCGGAACATAGGCGGCCGCGATGGTCGCGACCATGTCCATGCCATCGGGATCCAGCCCGTCCCGGTGCAATACGGCGGCGCCGATGAAAAAGAAGGCCGCCGTCGTCGCGGTATAGATCAGCATCGACGCGAAGGCATCGGTGCGCATGACGCGCAGCCAGCCACGGGCGCGCGCTGCCCAGGCCGGATCGTCACTGCGTGGACCGATGAATGCGTGGTAGCCGCGCTCCATGCAGAAGTACGGGTAGACGACGAGGTCGGTGCCGCCGATGCCGATGATGCCGAAGGCTGCGAGCGCGGTCAGCCAGCCGGCCGAGCCATCGGGCCAGGAAAACACCAGCCCCTGCAACAGATCTTCGCCGGGGATTGCATAGTCGGTCGTCTGCAGCGCGATGGCATTGCCGACCGTGATCACGGTGAAGCAGAACACCAGCGCGATGCTGAGGCGCTCGAGCAGGCGGTAGCGGCCGAGGAACAGCAGCAGCGCGGTGGCGCAGGCCACCCCGATCGCCCAGCCGCGCACGCTGCCGGCGGCCGGCCCGCCCGGCGCGGGCAGCATGCTCATTGCCTGGCCCACACCGGCGAGGATGCCGGCCAGCATGCCGTAGGTCGCCGCCATCATCACCAGCCACAGCCAGATGATCCAGTTGACGCCGAGACGCGGCCCCGGCAACCGGTTCAGCGCCGTCAGCGTGGTCTCGCCGCTGCTGATCGTGTAACGCCCGAACTCGATCTGCGCGAACACCTTGACCACGCAGCCGAGCAGGATCACCCAAAGCAGGCCGATCCCGGCCTGTGCCCCGGCCTTGGTCGTTGCGATCAGCTCTCCGGAGCCGACCAGGCCGGCCGCGATGACCATGCCCGGGCCGAGATAGCGCAGCCGGTCCGACAGGCGGCGCGGGGGCGGCCGAACTTCACCCGGTAGCGGATCGTTTTTCGCCGGCGCGGTTCGCTGCGGCATGGTTCTGAGCTCCGGGCGCCGTCAAGGCCGACCAGCATACTCGCCCGGCGCGGCCCCGCGGCCTCGCGGTGACAAGTACGCAACCGGCGGGGCGGCAGCGTTCGCTTGCGCGGCGGCGCTTCGTGCTAACCTTGCTGCGTTGAACCGGCAATACAGGGGGTTGGTTGACATGGCAATTTTCGCGCGTTCGTCGCTGCGGCTGCTCGTCGCAGCCAGTGGCTGCCTGGCAACGCTGTTCACGGTGCCGGCCCTGGCCCAGCTCGAAGAAATCGTCGTGACCGCCGAACGGCGCGAAGGCGACATTCAGGAGGTGCCGCTGGCCGTCAGCGCTTTCGGCGTCGAGCAGATCGAGCGGCTGCAGATCAGCCAGGCGGCGGACCTGCAGCGCTACGTGCCCAGCCTGAACATGTTCAACAACATCACGCATCCGAGCAACCTGTCGCTGTCCTTGCGTGGTGGCCTGCAGCAGGACGCGTCGCTGGTCGTGGCCGAGTCGCCGATCGGCATCTACATCGACGACATCTATATCGCGCGGCTGAATGCCAACAACGTGACCTTGTCCGACATCGAGCGCGTCGAAGTCCTGCGCGGACCGCAGGGCACGCTCTATGGCCGCAACACCGGCTACGGGGCGATCAAGTTCATCACCCGCAATCCGGGTGAAGACGTCTGGTTCAACGCCACCGCCGGCGTCGGCAACGAAGACCAGCTGCTGTTCAAGGCCAGCGCCGGCGGTCCGATCGGCAAGGGCTTTGCCGCATCGCTGTCCGGGCAATACAAGGAAAAGGGCGGCGAATGGTTCAACGTCACGGAGAACGTCGACACCGGCGAGGAAAAGAACACGGCCATCCGCGGCAAGCTGCGCTACATCGGCAGCGAGCGCCTGGATGCGGTCCTGAGCGTGTCCTGGTCCAAGGCCGAGAACGACTCCCTGCAGCTCGTTAATGGCATTACCCCCAACGTGCCGGCGAATCGGCAGTTTACGACCGACGACCTGGTCTTCCCGAACGGGGAGTGGGCCGTTGCCACACCGTTCGGCCAGCTCGACCCGCCGCCGCTGAAGGATCGGCCGCAGGCCGAGACCGAGCAGTTCCTGGTTGGGTTCACGCTGAGCTACGACATCAGCGACCGCATGACGCTGAAATCGATCACCGGGTTCCTGAAGACCGAAGACTTCTTCCACACGGACTTCAAGGGTGACGGTACCGGTTTCACCGGCGCCTCGGAGGCCGAGGCGAACCAGTTCAGCCAGGAGCTGCAGCTCCTGGGCAACGCCATGGACCAGCGCCTCAATTACATCGTCGGCCTGTATTTCCTGAACGAGGACTCCGACCAGACCTTCGGCTGGCATTTCGTCACGCCGCTATCGCAGAGCCTGATCCAGGTGGAGACCGATTCTTTCGCGATCTTCGGGCAGGCCGACTACCACCTGACGGATCGCCTGAAGTTCACGGCCGGCCTGCGTTACACGAAGGACGACAAGAAATTCGAGTTCGACTTCGAGCGCCTGCCCACGAACATTTTCAATGTCATCATTCCGCCTGGTGGCCTGTTCCCGCCGATCATGGAGCGCATCACCAGCAACGACAGCTTCGAGGACGTGACGCCGAAGTTCGGCCTCGACTACACGCTGCAAGACGTCGGTGTCGCCGATAGCCTGCTGTTCTACGTGCAGGCTGCCAAAGGCTTCAAGGGCGGCGGTTACAGCGCCATTGCGCTGGTCAGCACCGATCCGGTCGGCGTCTACCAGCCGGAGACGAACTGGACCTACGAGGGTGGCATCAAGGCCGACTGGTTCGACAACCGCCTGCGCACGAACCTGGCCCTGTTCTTCTCCGACATCGAGGACATCCAGCAGAACTCGACCGCGAACGCGGCGCCCGGCGCGTTCGAGTTCCCGGTGGACAATGTCGCCGATGCCGAGATCAAGGGCCTGGAATTCGAACTGAGCTTCTTCCCGATCCAGGGCTTGAACATCTTCGCCAGCGGCGCGCTGCTGGACGGTGAGTACAAGAACCTGAAGCCGGGCGGCGCGGCGGCCAATGCGCCAGCCGATTTCGGAGTCGAGGCGCAGACCCCGCAGACGCCGGACTACCAGATCAATGTCGGGGCCAGCTACACCTTCGATTTTCCGGGTGAGCTGATCGGGGATGTGGTCATCGGCGCCGACTACTACACGATCGACGAGTACGTCACGGCGGCGACCAATGACTTCCGGAATTCCGGCTGGGACATCTGGAACGCATTCATCTCGGCGGACATCGGCGACAACTGGCAGGCCAAGCTGACCGGCAAGAACCTGGCTGACGACTTCATCATCACGTCGGGCAGCCGGGGGCTCGGTGGTTTCGTCGCCTTGCCGCCGCGCGAGTACCTGTTCACGCTGAGCTACCATTACGGCAAGTAATGCCATGCGCCCGGCGGCCCACCGGGCCGCCGGGCGGTCGCAGCATGGACGCCGCATGCAGCCATTCCCGGCCTGTCGTATCGTTGGTCGTCCACGCGGCCTGCGACACCGGTACATGAGAACGACAAGCGATAGCGAGCCATTGCCACCGATGCTGGTCAGCCGCCGTGAACTGGCCGTCGCCGGCGCTGGTATCGGACTGCTGACGGCGTGGCCGGCCGCAGGGGAGGAGCCGATGGATTTCAGCGAAATAGAAAATGCCAACGAGCAGCTGGTCAAGGATTTCTGCCACGACTGGTCGCTGCGTGACGTCGCGGCGCTGGAAAAATACCTGGCGCCGGACCTGGTCTACCAGATCACGCCGAGCCAGCCGCTGATCACCAGCTTCGAGCAATTGCGCCGGCAGATGGGACCGTTCATGCAGCGCATGGAGAGCATCGAGTGGGAGATTCTGCGCTCCTATGCGGTCGGACCGCTGGTGCTGAACGAGCGCATCGATCACTTCAATGCGCCGGCGGGCAGCAAGGCGCCGAGCATGCGTTTCCATGTCGCCGGGCATTTCCTCGTCGAGGACGGACGCATCAAGGTCTGGAAAGACTGGCCGATGCCCGGCGCGAAGCAGTTCATCGGCTGACGCCTCGCCTGCGCTGACGGCCTTGTCGTGGAACGTCTCGCTTCCCGGATGCGGGCGGCAACGAGTTCGTCGGCTTGCGGCGGCTTAGCCATTGAAAACCAGAAACAGGCAGGTAATGAAGATGTCGGCCAAGCTGAATGATTCACAGAACTTGATCGAAGAACTAAGCCAGGCCATCGGCACCGAGCACGTTCTCACCGACCCCGCGGACCGCGAGTTCTACGCGATGGACGTGTACAACTTCCGCGAATTGCCGCTGGCGGTGGTCCAGCCCGGCGATGTCGGTGAATTACAGGCCATCGCCCGGCTCGCTGCCGCGGCCGGCGTGGCGCTGGTGCCGCGCGGCGGCGGCGCGTCCTATACCGATGCCTATCTGCCGGCGACGCCGGATTCGCTGCTGATCGACACCGGGCGCATGAACCGGATCCTCGAACTCAACGAGGCCGACATGTATGTCACGGTCGAGCCGGGTATCACCTGGGCGGAGTTGACGGCAAAGCTCGGCGAGCATGGCCTGCGCACCGCGTTCTGGGGGCCATTCTCCGGACTGAAAGCGACCGTCGGCGGCTCGATGTCGCAGAATGCGGTGAGCCTCGGCTCCGGCAACTATGGCTGCTCGGCTGAGACCGCGCTGTCTTTCGATATCGTCTTGCCGGGCGGCGAGCTGCTGAAGACCAGCTCGGCGGCGATCGAGAACGGCACGCCGTTCTTCCGCTGGTATGGCCCGGACCTCACCGGCCTGTTCACCGGCGATGCGGGGGCGCTGGGCATCAAGGCAGCGATCACGCTGCGCCTGATCCCGGCGCCGAGTCACTTCGCCGCCGCTTCTTTCGGTTTCGAGGAATTTCATGCGATGGCCGATGCAATGGCCGCGGCGGCCCGCACCGGCGTCGTGGCCGACAACTTCGGGCTGGATCCGAAGCTGCAGCAGGGTCAGCTCGGCAGCGCAAGCACAAAGGATGCGGTGCAGGCCGCCTGGGCCGTGCTCAAGACCTCGACCAATCCGATCGACGGAATCGGCCGCACGCTGCGCATGGCAGCGGCCGGCAAGCGGTTTCTCAGTGGCTTCGATTACTCGGCGCACTATGTCGTCGAGGGCAGCACGCGTGCCGAGGTCAACGCCAAGCTGGCCCAGGTGCGCCGGGCCATCGGTAGTCTTGGCACCGAGATCGCGAACACCATCCCCACGGTCCTGCGGGCGATGCCGTTCATTCCGCTGTACCCGATACTTGGCCCGCGCGGCCAGCGCTGGGTGCCGATGCATGGCATCCTGCCGTTCTCGAAAGTGCGTGGTTTCCATGACCGGCTGACGGCGCTGTACGACGAATACGCCGCGCGCATGGAGCAGCACAAGGTCGAAAAAGCCGCGATGTTCACCAGCATCAGCACCACGGCGCAATTGTATGAGCCGGTGTTCTACTGGGAGGACGACCGCACGGTCTTTCACCGCCGCTACCTGCCTCAGGACTACCTGGACATGCTGCCCGAGTACCCGCCGAACCCGGAAGGCCGGGCGCTGGTCAAGGAGATGCGCGGGCGCATACAGGAGCTGTTCAGTGAATTCGGCGCCACCCACATGCAGATCGGCAAGACCTATCCGTACCTGCGCGGCCGCCAGGCGCAGGCCGAGCGCCTGTTGCGCGAGATCAAGCGCGCGCTCGATCCGGACGGGCTGATGAACCCGGGAGCGCTGGGCCTGTGATGGACCACAACGGACAGACGAGCCTGTCGCGCCGCGACTTGCTGGTCTTCGCCGGTCTCGCGAGCCTTGGTGCAGGCTGTGCGCTGGCGCTGCCGCCGGTCGGTCCGGCCGCCGGCCGGCTGCGCGTGGACCTCGCGGATCCGGCCGAGAACCTGCGGCAGGTCGTGCGGGTCACGGCCAGCCTGGACGAAGAGGAAGTGCCGTGGTGGTTCAACGGCATCATCTACGGCATGGTCGGCGACGAAGCACCACGGCCGCTGTTTCATTTCGAGGGACTCGAGATCTACTGGATGGCGCATCTGTCCGACGGCAGTTACGAGCTCACCGGGGGCACCTTGTCGTTCTTTCGCGATCTCGAGACCGGCGAGATGCTGCGTGAATTCCGCAATCCGTATACCGGCAAAGTGAACCAGGTGAAGGCGGCAGCACAGGGCGGTGGCCGTGGGCGCGGCTTTAATTATTCGGTCGATGGCATACGGGCGAGCTGGCGCCTCGACGACATTCCACCGGAGCCGCTGCGGCTGGAATGGCATGCAGCCCGGGATACGGTCTGGCTGCACAACCGCACTGCGTATCCACCGGGAACACCGCCGCCGCGGGAGCAGCGGCAGACAATGTTCGTGCCACTGGCACAGTTCAACGATCCAACGGTACGGAATCTGCCGACACTGTTCAGTTCCACCGTCATCCAGCCCTGGTTCCGCTGGATGGAGATGGGTGATGCGCCGGGGCATACGATCTGGCATGCCGGCGGTACCAAGATCGGCAGCATTGACGAACTGCCGGCGGAGTTCCGCGAACGTGCCGAAGCCGAGCACCCGGAGCGTTTGACCGCGCGGCCGCCGGCGGCGTGAAGGCACCGCCAGGATACTGACAACAACAGGTGCCGGCCACCAGGGCCGGCCGGAAGACCACGGGAGGACACGATGCTCTATTCCAGCCAGTTACGCGCCCTGATGAATCGCCGTAGCATGCTGAACGCGATGCTCGGAGCCGGTGCCGCGGCATCGGCGGTGCCCTTGCTGAGCGCCTGCGCCCAGGAAAATGCGCTGCTCGCTTCGGCCGGTGATGGTCAGGCGGAGCCCGGCCCGGTGCCACGGACCATCGATTTCTCGGACCCGGCGCAGAACCTGCACGCCTTCATCAAGGTCATGGGCAGCCTGGATCCGGAGCAGGAGGTCGTTGGCTGGTTCGGCGGCGATATCTTCGCCGTGACATCGCCGGACAAGCCGTTGCAGAAACTCTTCGGTGTCGAGGGCATGGGCGTGCTGCGCACCGAGGCTCAGCCGGATGGCAGCTATCGCATCTTCAATCGCGAATGCGCCTTCTATACCGATCCACGGACCGGCGAGTACATGGATCGCTGGACCAATCCGTTCCACGGCGAAGAAGTCAAGGTTGTGCCGATTCACAATCTCGTCGTCAACGCCGAGATCGCGCCGATCTTCAAGATGGATTTCGACGGCCGGGTGCAGGAAATTCCGTTCACGCCACCCTGGTGGGTGCAGGAGAAGATCGACAAGGCAATGAACATGTTCGAGGTGCATGTCGTGGCGCCGAATCCGATGTCGGTCGAGGAGTGGCCGCGCGAATCCGCCGGGCCGGTGAACCGCATCAGCGAGATGTTCCACCGGACGGCGAAGCTGTCCGAACTGCAGGACGATAGCCTGGACTCGGTCGACTATTCAGGCGTCTGGACGCGGATCGGGCCCTGGCTGCCGTGGATGCTGCAGGGCCAGATGCCCGGGCATTTGCTGTACCGGACATTCATGACCAAGCCGATGAGCATCGACAGAATGCCCGACAAGCTGGTCAAGCATGTCGCCGAGCGGCTCGGCGAGCAGTACTTCCGGGCGCCGCCGCCGGAGACCTGGGGCAGTCAGAACGATTCCAGCTTCAGCGTCTATATGCGGGAGAACGAGCCGGCGCCGCCGCGCTGATCGCGAGCCAGCGCTGGCGCTCGGGCATGGCATGGAAATCCGTATCTGAGACCAGGGCGGGGGCGTGATGGCGCCTCAGTTGGCGCGGCGGGCTGGCGGTTCCGAGGCGAAGCGGTAGCCGACGCCGCGGACCGTCTGGATCATCTTGTCGTGACCTGTCGCGCGTAGCGCCCGCCGCAGCCGGCGGACGTGCACGTCGACCGTGCGCTCGTCGACGTAGGCGTTGACGCGCCAGACCTTGTCGACGATTTGCGAACGGCTCAAGGCGCGGTCCATATGGCTCATGAATACGTTCAGCAGCTTGAACTCGATGGGCCCTAGATGCACCGGGCGGTCGTCGGCCATGACCCGCAGGCTGCGCAGGTCCAGTTGCAGGCCATTGGCTTGCTTGATGCTGGCTTCCTGGTGGTCGGCGGAATGTCGGGTGCTGCGCCGGAGCACGGCCTCGATACGCGCGACCAGCTCGGCGCGGTCGAAGGGCTTTGACAGGCAATCGTCGGCGCCGGCCTTCAGGCAGGCGGCGCGTTCTGCGGGATCCTGGGCATCGGTCAGCATGATAACGGGCAGCGTCTGCGTCGCATCGTCGGCCCGCCAGTACCGGAGCAGTTTCTGGCCATTCATGTCCGGCAGCTGCATGTCGAGCACGGCGAGTTGCGGCTCGATGCGCGTCGCCAGGTCGATCGCACTGATCGCATCGGGGGCCTCCGCGCTTTCGTAGCCTGCGCCACTGACGATGAAGGACAGCAGGCTGCGCAGAGTCTTGTCGTGTTCGACGATCAGGATCGATTGCATTCTGCGGCGAACCCCTTGGGCCCCTGTTGTTGTTATCGACCGTCGCGGTTGACCGGCCGCAACGGCGGAATGCCGCGCCTTCCGGCCACTGTGATTATGTTCAATCGGGCCGCGGCGCTCTTTTATGGGCCTGATTATGCCGGAACCGCCGGCCGGCAGGGAACGTTTTTGACATTCCCGTGACCCGCGCGACGAGGCGGCATGCGTTTTCTAACGGCCGCAGGCGAAAACGCAACGGGCCGGCGATTGCCGGCCCGTGCTGGACTCGTTGTCCGGGTGGCGCAGTCAGGCCAGCCCAAGCCGGCGGCGGCGCAGCGCCGCGATGCCGGCGAGGGCGCTGCCGAGCAGCCAGGCGGCTGCCGGAAGGGGCACCACGGTGTAGTCGAGATTGTCCACCGCCCCCGAACCCAGCAACACGATCTCGAGGCGGGTCACACCGGACAGGCCGCCGAAGTCCAGCGTGCCCCAGGTGTTGTTGCCGCCGGTGCTGGGTACCGTCCACATGCCGATCAGGCTGTCCGTGCCGCTAGCATTGGTGGTTGCGAACATGGCGATGCCGTAGGCGTTGACGCCCGAACCGGACTCGTGGTTCTCGATGTCGAAGAAGTCGATCGAGTTCAACGCGACCGGCGTATCGAACTGAAAAGTCATGCGCCCGCCACGGGCGTTGTCGTCCGGCTCGGCGCAACTGTTGGCATTGCAGTCGTTGCGTTCCTGCAGGATCAGGATATTGCCCGGGAAGAACTGCGTGCTGCTGTTGCCGTTCTGGATGAACGGGGCGCCCAGGTCCCAGTCGCCGCCGGTCGGGTTGTCCGAATCGAAAATGATCGCGACGTCCGGCGTGTTGAAGCCGTTGGTGATCGCGCTGATGGTCACACCGGCGATGTCATCGTCGATGATCGTGCCGGCTGCGAAACCCTCGAAGTCGATCACCGTGGCCTGACTGGCCGTCAGCCCGAAGAGGGCGAGGACGCCGATCATGCCGTTTCTCATACTGCTGTTCATGCCTGCTACTCCGGCCTCTTTCTTCCCACTAACAACGCTCTCGCCAGCTGCCCCTCAGCAGCGCCCCGGCGATCCGGGTTCAAGTGGCCGGTGACCCGCGCCCCGATGACGCATTTTGGAAATGCACGAATCACCGGCCACTGTCTCTTTGGAGAACGCTGTAACTTTTCCTCTGTAGTTTTTTCAGTTCCGAGCCGCCGGCCATGCCGCCGGTTCGCAGACGCCGCCCGTCCTGGTGGACGACGCCGGATTGTCCGGTTCAGAATCCGGTGACCGGCAGTCCGCGCCCCGATGACGCATTTTGGAAATGCGCGAACTGCCGATCACGGTTTCTGTCGAGCCTTTCCGTCCGCCGCTTCCAGGTCACGCCCGATGACGCAAGGTGGGGTTGTGACCCTTTCGCGGTTCGATGGCCGGATTGCTCTCCTCTCAATGACCGGTCCGGGTAGCTGTTCAAGCTGCCGTTTCCCGGCCTGATCCTCCATGGTTCTTTTCGTTGTGTCTTTGCGGTTTTACTACCGCCACCGTTAGTTCAACGGAGATGGCTGACTGACAGCCCGCGCCCGATGACGCAATTTGGAAATCGCGGACCGTCAGTCGCCGTCCTTCTCCGTGGAACTCTGATAAATGTATTTGTCGTAAAAATAACTGCGCAGGCTGCGCGGCACGTCGTACTGTTCGACGCCGCTGGCTTTCAGTTCGCGCAGCTTCGCGTGGACCTGGGGTTCCCGCAGGCCCGACATGGCCAGCAGTGCGAGGTCGTCCTTCTCGACCTGCGGCTTGCCGTTGCCGTTGTTCGTATCGCCATTGATGATCCGCTCGAGCCGGTCGACGTCCAGGTCGAAATAACTGGTCAGCTCGGCGCCGCATTCCACGAACACCGGGATCAGACTGAAGCCTTTGGCATTCGGGTCGTAGAGCGGCGCCACCCGGTTGAGCATGCTGCGGATCGCGTAACGGATCACCGCTGCCTCGGAGGCCCCGAGGCGCGTCGCCATTTCCCGGATCTTCGCCAGTTCGGCTTCAGTCAGGCGTAACGAGAACGTTCTCGTTCTTCCCTCACTGCTCGTCGCGCCAGCGTTCTGATTCATGTTGTGCAGCATTTTGCCTGTTGGCTGTTCCGCTATTGGAAACAGACTGTATTCTTTTTGTGTGGCGTTCGGCGCACATTCCGATGACAGAGCGTACTTCAATCTGTCGCCGAAATGTCATATTGGCGCCTAGTATGAATAAAACGACGCGCAAATGTCACGAAATTGTCATAATCAGGCAAATTGCTCGCGCGGCGCTGTGCTAGACTGCGCGCCGTTTTAGTCCGGCGGCCGCGACCAGGGAGTTGTCGATCGATGCAGTGTTCGCCCAAGGTCTCGTTGCTTTTATTGAGTTGTTCATTGCTGCTCGCGGCCTGCGGCGGCCGGAACGAAGCGCCGCAAGGCGGAACGGGCCCGGCGGCGGGCGCGGCTGGCTACGATCTCGAGGCCTTGCTGGCGTCGGCCGATCCGAAGCGCGGCGAAACGCTGTTCCTGCAGTGCCGCGCCTGTCACAGCGTCGGCGAAGGCGAGCCGCACAAGGTCGGACCCAACCTCCACGGTGTCTTCGGCAGGCGGGCCGGAACCCAGCCGGGGTTCGCCTACTCGGAGGCGCTGAAAGAGTCCGGCGTGACCTGGACGCCGGAGACGCTGGACCGCTGGCTCGAACGGCCGAGCGAATTCATTCCGGGCAACAAGATGGTCTTCATCGGCATCAGGGATCCCGCCGACCGGGCCGCGCTGATCGCCTGGCTGAGGGACGCGACGGGCGCTTAGCCGTCACCGTTCGCCGGCGGTCGGGTCACGGCCGCCCGGTGGCGCTCGCTGCCGGCCAATGCTCTCCTCACCGGCCGGGACGTCGCCGCTGTCATGCGCTTGTAATAAACGGCCGTTGTAATAGCATGGCCGGGGACGGCGGAGTTGCAATGAGCGGTCCACGCATACTCGTTGTCGAGGATGAGATGCCGATCCGGCAGATGATCGGCTTCAACCTGAGCCGCGCCGGTTTCGCGGTGATCGAGGCCGCCGATTGCGCGACAGCCCGCGAACTGATCGCCAACGAGGCACCGGACCTGGTGCTGGTGGACTGGATGCTGCCGGATGCCAGCGGGCTCGAATTGACCCGGGCTCTGCGCCGCGAGGAGCCGAACCGGAACCTGCCGATCATCATGTTGACGGCGCGGGCCGAGGAACGCGACAAGGTCTCGGGCCTGGAAGGCGGAGCCGACGACTATATCACCAAGCCGTTTTCACCGCGGGAACTGGTGGCGCGTATCAAGGCGCTGCTGCGCCGGGCGGCGCCGGCGGCCGACGAGCCGCTGCGCGCAGGCGAGCTGCAGCTGGACCCCGTCAGCCACCGGGTGACGGCCGGCGCGGCGGAGATCGGTCTGGGGCCTACCGAATACCGGTTGCTCAAGTACCTGATGAGCAACCCGGAGCGCGTCTTCAGTCGCGGGCAGCTGCTCGATCGGGTCTGGGGCCAGAACGTCTACGTCGAGGAACGGACCGTCGACGTGCACATCCGCCGCCTGCGCCAGTCGCTGGAAGAGGTGGGCCTGCAGCGCTACGTCCAGACTGTGCGCGGCGCCGGGTACCGGTTCTCCACCCGCTGAAGTGACACCGCTCTGGCTCAGGACCTTGCTGCAGCACGCCGCCCTGCTCATCGCCGGCGGCTTCGTGGGCTGGTTGTACGATGCACCGTTCTGGGGGCTGTTCACCGCGACGGCAGTCCTGTTGGCCTGGCATGTCTACCATCTCTATCTGCTCGAACGCTGGCTGACGACCGGCGCGGCCTATCCCTTGCCGGCGGGCAACGGCCCCTGGTCGCAGGTGATCGCGCGCATCGAGTTGCTGCGGCGCCGGACGCGTGCCAGCCGCGACAGCTGGCGGCGGCTGGTCAAGGAGATCCAGGCCTCGACCAAGGCCTTTCCGGACGGTGGTGTCATCCTGAACCGTGAACTGGAGATCGTGCGCAGCAACAAGGCGGCGCGCGGCATGCTGGGCCTGAAGAAAAAACGCGATCGCGGCATGCGGATCGACAACCTGATCCGGCATCCCGGCTTCATTCGCTACCTGGAATCCGGTTCGCCCAAGACCAGCGTCGTTATTCCCTCGCCGCTGGCAGCAGACCGCTGGCTGTCCTGCCGGCTGATCCCCTTCGGCGCCGAGCAGAAACTGCTGCTGGTTCGCGACATCAGCGAAACCGTCAATCTGGAACGCATGCGCCGTGACTTCGTCGCCAATGCCAGCCACGAATTGCGCACGCCGCTCACCGTCATTGCCGGCTATCTGGATGCAATGGCGGACGAAGCGGAATTCCCGGCCGCCTGGCGGGAACCGGTGCGCGACATGCAGGAGCAAGCCGCGCGCATGCGGCGCTTGGTGGCCGATCTGCTCGAGTTGTCGCGCCTGGAATCCGCCGGCAGCTCCTCACGCGAACAGCGCGTGGACGTTCGCGGCCTGATCGATGCGGTGCTGCGCGACGCGCTCGCCGGTGAACACGCGGGCCGGCAGCTGAGCGTCGAGGTCGCCCAGGAGGCCGCGCTGCTGGGCGAGCCCGGTGAACTGAAATCGATTCTCGGGAATCTCGTCAGCAATGCATTGCGCTATACGCCGGCGGACGGGCGAATCAGCGTGCATTGGTGGGTCGACGGGCAGGGCGGGCATCTGGCCGTGCGGGATACCGGTATCGGCATTGCCGCGGACGACATCCCGCGCGTGACCGAGCGTTTCTACCGGACCAGCGCGGCGCGTGCCCGCCAGGAAGCCGGCACCGGCCTGGGCCTGGCCATCGTCAAGCACGCCCTCAAGCGTCACGATGCCGACCTGGAGATTCACAGTGAACCAGGCAAGGGCAGTGAATTCATCTGCCATTTTCCGGCGGATCGCGTCGTGACATCCTGATATTCTTGCAGTCGCCCGCGTGCCGGGTCGTGGAGAAGGCCATGGAATCCGAACAGTTCAGCCAGCACATTTCCCGCCGCTACAACGAGGAGCTGGAACACTTGCGCACCGAAGTGCTGCGCATGGGCGGGCTGGTCGAAACGCACCTGGATACGGCGATCGAGGCAATCACGACCGGCGACAGCGAGATGGGACTGCGCGTCGCGCGCGAGGACTACAAGATCAACCAGCTCGAGGTGGCGATCGACGAGGAGTGCAGCCGCGTGCTGGCGACCCGGGCGCCGGCGGCCGGTGATCTGCGCCTGATCGTCGCAATCATCAAGACCATCACCGATCTGGAAAGGGTCGGCGACGAGTCGCAAAAGATCGGTTATCTGGCGGCGCGCCTGGCCAACGAGCAACAGCCGCACGACCACTACAGTGAACTGCGGACCCTGGCGGAGCACGTGCAGGCGATGCTGCACGACGCGCTGGATGCCTTTTCTCGGGTCGACGCCAGCGATGCGCTGCAGGTCGTCGAGGAGGACAAGCTGGTCGACGAGGAATACGACATGATCGTTCGGCAGTGCATCTCGCTGATGATGGAGGACCCGCGCACGATCCGGCGTTTCATGGATGTCAGCTGGGTGGCGCGCGCGCTGGAGCGCATCGGCGACCACGCCAAGAATATTGCCGAGTACGTGATCTACATGGTGCACGGCCGCGATGTGCGGCACCTGGAACTGTCTGAACTGAAAGAAGAAATCGGGCGCTAACGGCGCCGGGCCGGGTGAAATATTTCTTTAACATTGTCCGCCTAGACTGCAGGCCATGAAGTTTTCCGGTCTGTTTTCCGCGGAGGCAATCGTGTTGAAGAAGCATCATTCGTTGCCGGCGCTGGCCGGCGCCCTTCTGCTGGCGCTGGCCGCCGGCAGCGCCCATGCGCAGGCTGCGCGCGACTACATCAGTATCGTTGGCTCGTCGACCGTCTATCCCTTCGCGACGGTCGTGGCCGAGCAGTTCGGCCGGACGACGCCTTTCAAGACGCCGAAAGTCGAGTCGACCGGCTCCGGTGGCGGGCTGAAGCTATTCTGTGCCGGCGTCGGCGTCAGCCACCCCGATATCACCAACGCATCGCGCCGGATCAAGCAATCGGAAATAGACAACTGTGCGGCCAATGGCGTCACCGAGATCGTCGAGGTCAAGATCGGTTACGACGGCATCGTCCTGGCCAACTCGGTGGATGCGGAACCTTACGAGTTGTCGCTGCGGGACGTCTTCCTGGCGCTGGCCAAGGACGTGCCGGATCCGTCCGGCGCCGAGCGCCTGGTGCCGAACCCGTACCGGAACTGGCGGGACGTGAACCCGGCACTGCCGGACGAGCCGATCGAAGTGCTGGGCCCGCCGCCGACGTCCGGGACCCGCGATGCCTTTGTCGAACTGGCGATGGAGGGCGGCTGCAAGACCTTCCCATGGATCGCGGCGATCAAGAAACAGGACAAGCAGCGCTACAAGGCGATCTGCCACGGCATTCGGGAGGACGGCCGCTATATCGAGGCCGGCGAGAACGACAACCTGATAGTCCAGAAGCTCGCGGCGAACCACCATGCGCTGGGCATCTTCGGCTTCAGCTTCCTGGACCAGAACGCCGACCTGGTGCAGGGCGCGCGCATCGAAGGCGTCGAGCCGACTTTCGAGGCGATCGCTGCTGGCGAGTACCCGGTGTCCAGGCCACTGTTCTTCTACGTCAAGAAGGCGCATATCGGGGCGATTCCGGGCATCCCCGAGTACCTCGAGGAGTTCACCAGCGAGCGGGCGATGGGGCAGGAGGGTTACCTGGTCGATCGCGGCCTGATCCCGCTGCCGCCGGAGGAGTATGCCGCGGTGGTCGACCGGGTGCGGCGGCTGGAGACGCTGGGACCGACATTGGAATGACGGCAGCTGACACCCCTCGCCAGCAATCCAGGACAGTGGTAGCAGCGCGCCTTGGCGGGGATGCTGCCTGCGGCGTGCCCGGAGGCTGAGCGGCGATGCAGTTCGAGACCCTGCTGCTGATCCTCGTGGCCATGACGGTGGCGAGTTTCGTGCTGGGTCGTCAGCGCGCCGTCGCGGTCGCCGGGCGCTGCGGCGGCATCCGGGCGCTGCATTCGCTGCCGAAATACTACGGCTACTATGCGGCGATCTGCTGCGCGCTGCCGGGCCTGGCGCTGCTGCTGCTTTGGCTGGGGCTGGCCGACCGCGTCGTCGTCGAGAGGGTCGTGGACTCGCTGCCGGCCGAACTGCGCGAGCTGCCGGAGGCCCAGCGCAGCCTGCTGGTCAACGACATCAAGAACATCGCCGCCGGGCAGTTCGTCGACCCCGGCAAGCGCGAGGAACTGGCGGTCGCGGCCGAGCTGTACCTGAGCCTGAAGGACTCGTCCCGACGGATCCTGTCCGGCCTGATCGTTCTGCTGGGTTTCGTCGGCTTCGGCTGGAGCTGGCTGCGGCTGCGCCCCGAGCTGCGGGCGCGGAACCGCGTCGAAAGCGTAGCGCGCATCGGCCTGGCGCTGGCATCCACACTGGCGATTTTTACGACGATCGGCATCGTCGCCTCGGTGCTGTTCGAGGCCTTGCGGTTCTTCGACCGGATCCCGGTCAGCGAATTCCTGTTCGGCCTGACCTGGAGCCCGCAGACCGCGTTGCGCGCCGATCAGGTCGGCTCTTCGGGCGCTTTCGGCGCCGTGCCGCTGTTCGCCGGTACCGCGCTGATTTCACTGATCGCGATGACCGTGGCGCTGCCGATCGGCCTGATGACCGCGATCTACCTGTCCGAGTATGCCAGCCGGCGGGTGCGCGCCTGGGTCAAGCCGGCGCTGGAGGTCCTGGCCGGCGTCCCCACGGTCGTCTACGGCTATTTCGCGGCCCTCACGGTGGCGCCCTTGCTGCGCGGCTTCGGCCAGAGTCTCGGGCTGGACGTGGCCTCGGAAAGCGCGCTGGGCGCCGGCCTGGTGATGGGGATCATGATCATCCCCTTCGTATCCTCGCTGTCCGATGACGTGATCAATGCCGTACCGCAGGCGATGCGCGATGGTTCCCTCGGCCTCGGCGCGACCCATTCCGAAACGATCAAGCGGGTCGTCATTCCCGCTGCTCTGCCTGGTATCGTTGGCGGCGCGCTGCTGGCGGTATCGCGGGCGATCGGCGAGACGATGATCGTGGTCATGGCCGCGGGCCTGGCGGCGAACCTGACGGTGAACCCGCTGGAAGCCGTGACCACCGTCACGGTGCAGATCGTCACGCTGCTGGTCGGTGATCAGGAGTTCGACAGCGCCAAGACCCTGGCGGCTTTCGCCCTGGGGCTGGTGCTGTTCGTCGTCACCCTGTTGCTCAACATCATTGCGCTGCAGGTGGTGCGGCGCTACCGGGAACAGTACGAATAGCATGAACGGCGCTGCCAGCCAGGAACAGGTGCTCGAGCGCGTCCGTGCGAGCCTCGGGCGGCGCTATCGGCAGGAGCGCCGCTTCCGCTTGTACGGCCTGGCCTCGGCGCTGCTGGGCCTGATGTTCGTCGGCCTGATCTTCGGCACGATCATCAGCAACGGTTACACCGCCTTCTGGCAGACGCAGGTCCTGATCGATGTCTACTTCGATCCGGCTGTAATCGATCCGGGCGGTGGGCGGGACCCGCTGGAACTGGCGCGCGCGGACTACAACCGCCTGGCGCGGGCCGCGCTCACGGAGCTGTTCCCGGATGTCAGGGCGCGTCGCGACCGGCGCAGCCTGAACCGCCTGCTCAGCAGCGGGGCGGCTTACCAGCTGCGCGACATGGTGCTCGCAGAGCCGGAACTCATTGGCAAACACCGCGCGGTCTGGGTGCCGGCCGACGACGAGGTCGACATGGTCGTCAAGGGCTATATCGACCGGTCCCTGCCGGAGAAGTCGCGGCGGGTCAAGGACCGGCAGCTGGCCTGGATCGACCGGCTCGCCGATGCCGGGCGGCTGGAAAGGCACTTCAATGCGGCATTCTTCGAGTCTGGCGATTCCCGCGAGCCCGAACTGGCAGGCATCGGCGGCGCCGCGCTCGGTTCATTCTACATGTTGCTCGTGACCCTGGTGCTGTCCTTTCCGCTGGGCGTGGCGGCCGCCGTGTACCTGGAGGAATTTGCGCCGCGCAACCGCTGGGTCGACCTGATCGAGGTGAACATCAACAACCTGGCGGCCGTGCCGTCGATCGTCTTCGGCCTGCTGGGTCTCGCGGTCTTCATCAATTTCCTCGGCATGCCGCGTTCTGCTCCCGTGGTCGGAGGCCTCGTGCTCACGCTGATGACACTGCCGACGATCATCATCGCCTCGCGTGCCGCGCTGAAGTCCGTGCCACCGTCCGTCCGCGAGGCCGCGCTGGGCGTCGGCGCTTCGCAGATGCAGATGGTCTTGCACCATGTCGTGCCGCTGGCGCTGCCGGGCATGCTGACCGGCACGATCATCGGTATGGCCCGGGCGCTGGGAGAGTCGGCGCCATTGCTGATGATCGGCATGGTGGCGTTCATCGTCGAGTTGCCCGGCAGCCCTTTCGAGCCTGCGACCGCGCTGCCCGTGCAGATCTACCTCTGGGCCGACAGCCCGGAACGCGCTTTCGTGGAGCGCACCTCGGCGGCGATTATCGTGCTGCTCGCCTTCCTGCTGCTGATGAACGGCGCCGCGATCTGGCTGCGCAAGCGCTTCGAACGGCGCTGGTAGGGGCACGGGCATGGCGAAAGCGGCTATCATGGCGCGCAGTGCGACGGCCGGGGATGGCGCATTGGCCGATGCCGGCGGCCCGGCGCTGCGTGACGACAAGGACAACAGCTCGAATATGAACAGGCGCGAAGCTCGGCAGCCAAGAATCGCGATCGCGGACCTGGCGCGGGAGGCGGAGGCGGCGCAGACCGTCGGCGACTTCACCGCAACAGACCCGGTGATCACGGTTCGTGGTTGCAATGTCTGGTATGGCGAAACGCACGCGCTGAGAGACATCAACCTGGACATCGGCCGCAACGAGGTGATTGCGCTGATCGGACCGTCCGGTTGTGGCAAGTCCACGTTCATCCGCTGCCTGAACCGGATGAACGACACCATCGAGACCGCGCGCGTCAGCGGCGAGTTCCGGATGCATGGCGAAGACATCTACGATCGCAAGACCGACGTGGTGCTGCTGCGAGCGCGGGTCGGCATGGTCTTCCAGAAGCCCAACCCCTTCCCCAAGAGCATCTACGAGAACGTCGCCTACGGGCCGCGCCTGCACGGTCTGGCGGCCAACCGGGCGGAACTCGACGAGATCGTTCACAGCAGCCTGCGCCGCGCCGGCCTCTGGGACGAGGTGAAGGACCGGCTCGAAGAGCCGGGTACCGGCCTGTCTGGCGGCCAGCAGCAGCGGCTGTGCATTGCGCGGACGATCGCCGTCAGCCCGGAAGTGATTTTGATGGACGAGCCCTGCTCGGCGCTGGACCCGATCGCCACGGCGCGGATCGAGGACCTGATCGACGAACTGTCGCAGAATTACGCGATCGCGATCGTCACCCACTCGATGCAGCAGGCGGCGCGTGTATCGCGGCGAACGGCCTACTTCCATCTCGGTCGCCTCGTCGAGGTGGATGCGACCGACAAGGTCTTCACAAACCCGGGCCACAAACTCACCGAAGACTACGTGACCGGCCGCTTCGGCTGATCCCTGCGTCACGAAAACGTAACAATCGGATCCCAAGATACGCGTCGAGACGGCGGGCGGTCGCGCCCGTTGCAGCGGTCATTTCCCGACAATGGAGACAGACAATGAAACGACTGGGACTGTTCCTGGCCCTGGCGGCGATCGGCGCGCCGGCCGTCGGCGCGCGCGAGGCGCGTTCTGCCCCGGCGCCGGCGACCGAGGTCAGCGCCGAGGAATTCGCGAAGCTGAAGAACGACTTCGAGCGGCTGGTGCAGCGCTTCGAGGATCTCGCGGCCGAAAATGCGCGCTTGCGCGAGGCGCAGGCGCAGGACCGCGCCGCGGTGGCATCGATCCAGGAAAAACGCGAGAGCGCCGGCTGGACGGAAAACATCCGGGTGAAGGGTGATTTCCGTTACCGTTACGAGAACAAGGACGTCGACCTGCCGGGCCGCAGCGACCGCAACCGCCAGCGTGTGCGGGCCCGGCCGGCGATCATCGCCAGGTTGCCGGCACGCACCGAGGTCGGCTTCGGGCTGGCCACCGGCGGTGCCGACCCGGTCTCCAGCAACCAGACGCTCGGTGACGGCGGATCGTCGAAAGGCATCGTTCTGGACCTCGCCTACGTCAAGTGGCAGCCGCTCGACGACCTCTATCTCGTGGCCGGCAAGTTCAAGAACGAAATGCAGCGGACCGGCGGGCACGGCCTGCTGTGGGACAGCGACTGGCGGCCGGAAGGCCTGGAACTGCTCTACCGGCGCGGGATCTTCTTCGGCAACGCGCTGGGCACCTGGCTGGAAGCCGACGGCAGCTCGGGCAGCGGCGAAATCTTCGCCTGGGGCGCGCAGGGCGGCGTGGATCTGCCGGTGGGCGAGGGCCTGAAGCTGAAGGCGGGACTCAGCTACTACGATATCCCGGTCCAGGGCGAGAACTGCCTGTTCGACGCTGGGGACTGTTTCGGTAACTCCACCGATGTCAATGGCAACTACCTGTTCGACTTCGAGGAGTTCAACGCCTTTGCGGAACTCGGTTTCTCGGTCCTGGACCTGCCCGCGAAGTTCTTCGTCGACTACGTGAAGAACGACGCCGCCTCGGCCAACGACAGCGGCTATGCGCTCGGGCTGAAGCTCGGCAAGGCCAAGCAGCAGGGCAGCTGGGAAGCTGGCTATGTCTACCAGGATCTCGAGGCGGACGCCGTGCTCGGCCTGCTGACCGACTCGGACTTCGCCGGCGGCGGCACCGATGCCAAGGGCCACAAGCTCAGTGCCGCCTATGCGCTGACCGATGCCGGCAAGGTCAAGCTGACGTACTTTGCGACCGAGCGCCAGGACAGCAACGGCGTGGAGAACGGCGGCAAGCCATACGACGTCGACACGCTGCAGCTGGACTTCAGCTGGAAGTACAAGTAATCGGCCGATGCCGGGAACGAGCGGGGCGGCCACCGGTCGCCCCGTATCTTTTTCAGGCGGCGATTCCCCAGCCACCGCGCCGGTAGCCCTTCGGCAGGCCGGCATCGGGCGTGAAGCCGTACAAGGGCTCGTCCGGCAGCGCGTTGCGGACGATCTCGCGCACTGCCAGCAGTTTTTCGAGGTCGATGCCGGTGCGCAGGCCCATCGCGTCCAGCATGAAAACCAGGTCTTCGGTGACGATGTTGCCGCTGGCGCCGGGCGCGAAGGGGCAACCGCCGATGCCGCCGAGTGAACTGTCCAGCGTCGTGATGCCTTCCTCCAGCGCGGCCAGTGCATTGGCCAGGCCCAGGCCGCGGGTGTTGTGCAGGTGGATGCCGGTGAGCCGTTCCTTGCCGACCTCGGCCCAGACCAGCCGGATCAGGCGCCGGACCTGCGCCGGGTTCGCATAGCCGGTTGTGTCCGACAGCCCGACCTCGTCGCAACCGAGCTCGATCAATTGCCGGGCCAGCGCGACGACCTTGCCTTCCGGCACCGGGCCTTCCAGCGTGCAGCCGAAGGCCGTGGACAGGCCGCCCTCGAAGGCAGGGCGGCGTTCCGGTGGCAGGTCGCGCAGCAAATCGACGATGCGGCGCACCTCGTCCAGCACCTGCGCATGGGTCTTGCGCAGGTTGGCCTGGCTGTGCGTCTCGCTGACCGACAGCGGCAGCGTGATCTTGTGGGCGCCGGCGCGCACCGCGTTCTCGGCGCCCTTGAAGTTCGGCACCAGCGCGGCCACGGTCAGGCCCGGCAGACTGCGTGCAAACTCAACGATTTCGGCGGTATCGGCGAGCTGCGGCAACAGCTTCGGCGGCACGAAGGATCCGACTTCGATTTCGCGCAGGCCGGCCTCGGCCTCGGCGCGGATCCACGCCTTCTTGGCCTCGGTCGGCATCACGGTCTGGATGCTCTGCAGGCCGTCGCGGGGTCCGACCTCGCTGATCAGTACATCGATGTCGCTGTTGGTATCCATGGCTCATGGTCCGTCAGGGGGCCCGCGTGGCCGCGGGGGATCAGGCATAATGCGGCGGCCGCGCCCGGCGCGGGGCCCGTCACGACCGGGCCGGAAAGCATAGCGAAAAGGATCGACGATGTCAGACAAGCCTGTCGCGCCACTGGCCGGTGTGCGCGTCATCGAATTCACTCACATGGTCATGGGTCCGGCCGCCGGGCTGATCCTGGCCGACATGGGCGCCGACGTCATCAAGATCGAGCCGGTGCAGGGCGACAGCACCCGCCGCCTGCCGGGTTCCGGCGCCGGCTATTTCCCGATGTACAACCGCAACAAGCGCAGCCTCTGCGTCGACCTGAAGGCCCCGGCCGGCAAGCAGGCGGTCCTGCGGCTGTTGGACAGCGCCGACGTGCTGATCGAGAACTTCCGCCCGGGCACGATGGAGCGGCTGGGATTCGGCTATCCGGCGCTCAGCGAACGCAACCCCCGGCTGATCTATTGCTCGGAGAAGGGCTTCCTGCCGGGCCCTTACGAGCATCGCACCGCGCTGGACGAGGTCGCGCAGATGATGGGCGGCCTGGCCTACATGACCGGCCCGCCGGGCAGGCCGCTGCGGGCCGGGGCCTCGGTCATCGATGTCCAGGGCGGGATGTTCGGCGCGACCGGGGTCCTGGCGGCGCTGTACCAGCGGGAAACCAGCGGCCGCGGTCAACACGTCGTCGCATCGCTGTTCGAGAGCACCGTATTCCTCGTCGGCCAGCACATGGCCCAGTACGCGGTCACCGGCAAGCCGGCGGCGCCGATGCCGGCGCGGGTCTCCGCCTGGGCGATCTACCAGGTCTTCGATACCGCCGACGATGACCAGGTCTTCGTCGGCGTGGTCAGCGACAAGCAATGGAAGGTCTTCTGCGAGGCCTTCGAGCTGGTCGACTTCGCCAATGACCCGACACTGGCGACGAACAATGACCGCGTCGCCCACAAAGACCGGATCCTGCCGGTGATCAAGGAGACCTTCCGCCGCTATACAAAGCAGGAGCTGATGGCCAAGCTGGACAAGACCGGCCTGCCGTTCGCGCCGATCACGAAGCCCGAGGAACTGTTCGACGACCCGCATCTGGCGGCCGGCGGCGGCCTGTTGCCGGTGACCATCAGTGACGGCGAGCATGCCGGGGAGCGGACCCGCCTGCCGGCGCTGCCGATGGCCATGGACGGCGAGCGTTTCGGCGTGCACCACGACGTGCCGCGCGCGGGGCAGCACAGCCGCGAGGTGCTGGCCGAGGCCGGCTTCAGCGATGCCGAGATCGATCAGCTGCTGGCCGAGGGCGTGGTCTCCGCCGAGTCGAGGTAGACCCACGGCCGGCGCAGCCGATCGCGCGCCTGAAACTCGAGAATGTCCTCGGCGTGCTCCAGCGTCGCGGCGATCGCGTCGAGTCCTTCCAGCAGCATGCGGCGGTCGCCCGGCGCAATGTCGAAGGCGTGGGCCTCGCCGTCGGCTGCGATGACCTGGCAGGTCTCGAGGTCGACCGTCAGCTGGGCCCGTTGCGGGTCCGCCATGACCTGCTCGGCCAGGCGCTCGATGACGGCGTCGTCGAGCACGACCGGCAGGATGCCGTTGCGCACGCAGTTGCCGCGGAAGATCGCGCCGAAACTGGGCGCGATGATGCAGCGGATGCCCCACTCGTACAGAGCCCAGACGGCGTGTTCGCGGGAAGACCCGCAGCCGAAATTAGCACCGGCCAGAATGATCCGGGCGCGCCGGTACGGTTCCTGGTTCAGGATGAAATCGGGGTTCTCCTCGCGGCTGCCGGGCTCGCGATAGCGCCAGCCGGCGAACAGCCCTTCGCCCAGCCCCTGCTTCGAGACCCGCTTCATCTCGCGACTCGGGATGATGATGTCCGTGTCGATGTTGATGCGCCGGAGCGGAGCGGCGATCGCGGTCAGTCGCGTGAATTTCTCCATGACCCTGTCAGTCCAGTGCCCGGGGATCGGCGAGGTGACCGCTGACCGCCGACGCAGCCACGGTCTCGGGGCTGGCGATATGCGTGCGGGTCCGCGGCCCCTGCCGGTTTTCGAAGTTGCGGTTGGTGCTGGAGACCACGCGGGTCTCGAAGCCGAAGTTCTCCCCGCCGGCAAAAAAGCACATCGAGCAGCCGGACTCGCGCCATTCGAAGCCGGCCTCGGTGAACAGCTTGTCCAGCCCTTCGGCCTCGGCGGCCCGTTTCACCTGCGTGGATCCCGGCACCACGATGGCCTTGACGCCGGGCGCGACGCGCCGGCCGCGCAGGATCCCGGCGGCACGGCGCAGATCGCTGAGCCGGCTGTTGGTGCAGGAACCGATGAAGGCCGCCTGGATCGGAATGTCCGTCAGCCGCGTGCCCGGCTCCAGCGCCATGTATTCGAGTGCGCGCTCCATCAGCTGGCGGCGCTGCGGGTCCGGCTCCGCCGCCGGGTCGGGCACGCGCGCGTCGATCGGCGCGCTGTGTTGCGGGCTCGTGCCCCAGCTCACCTGCGGGGCGATGTCACCGGCTTCCACCAGCAGTTCCCGGTCGAAGCGCGCGCCCGGGTCACTGGGCAGTGTCCGCCAGTGGGCCACGGCCGCGTCCCAGTGAGCCGCATCGGGCGCGTAGGGGCGCCCGCGCACGTAGGCGATGGTCTCCTCGTCCGGCGCGATCAGGCCGGTCCAGGCGCCGAATTCCACGGCCATGTTGCAGAGCGTGAAGCGGGCCTCCATCGGCAGTGCCCGGACGGCTTCGCCGGCGAACTCGATCGCGTAGCCGACGCCGCCGGAGGCGCCGTGGGCCGCGATCAGGTGCAGGATCATGTCCTTGGCAGTGACGCCGCGGCCGAGCCGGCCCTCGAAGCGGACCCGCATCGTCCGCGGTTTCCGCAGAACCAGTGTCTTCGTCACCAGCGCGTGTTCGGCCTCGGTCGAGCCGATGCCCCAGGCCAGTGCGCCGAGCGCGCCGTTGGTGCAGGTGTGGCTGTCGGGGCAGACCAGCGTCAGCCCCGGACAGGCGATGCCCTGCTCGGGCGCGACCACATGGACGATGCCCTGCCGCGGGTCGCCGAGGTCGAACAGGTTGATGCCCGCGGCGCGGGCCGCGGCCCGCGTCGTGGTGATGAATTCACGGCCGCCCGGCATCAGGGTGTCGTCGCCGCGGCCCGGGAAGGTGTCCACGATGTGGTCCATCGTGCAGAAGACCTGCTCCGGGTTTCGCACCTGGCGCCCGGCGGCCTCCAGTCCCTTCAGCGCGATGCTGCCGGTGCGCTCGTGCAGGAAGATGCGGTCGATGTACAGCAGGCTGCTGCCGTCATCGAGTTCCTTGACGAGGTGCTCGTCCCAGAGCTTGTCGATGATGTTGCGCGCCATGTCCTAGTTATGCCCGGCCCGGCCGGGTACACTGCGTGGCGCCGGCGACGAATCCGGTCAGCAGCCGGAGGCCCGCGCGGCGCGAGGCGGGATGATAGCAGCAAGCATGGACGAACGACGCGCAGACCCAAGCAGTGGCAGCGAATTGCCGGCACAGCGGCCGGCCTGGGCCTGGCTGGCCGCCGGCTGGGCGGTCATCGGTGTCGCTGGCGTGTTGCTGTTCGCGATCGTCCGCCTGAGCCCACAGGTGCTGGCCGCGGTCGATTACGGCATGAGCCCCTGGCAATGGGGTTTGCTGTTCGCCAATGTCCTGTTCATGGCCTGGTCCGAGGGCTACCGCGGCTTCCAGTGTCGTTTCTCGCCGCGTGTCGCCGCGCGGACGCTGCACCTGCTGCTGCATCCGACCTGGCTGCGCGCGCTGCTGGCGCCGATCTTCTGCATCGGCTATTTCCACGCCCGCAAGGCCGGGTTGCTGGCGGTCTGGCTGGGCACGGCGGCAATCGTGCTCGCGGTGCTGCTGGTGCAGCTGCTGCCGCAGCCCTGGCGGGGCATCCTCGATGCCGGCGTGGTCGTCGGCCTGGGCTGGGGGCTGCTGACCTTCCTGCGCATGGCCTGGCTGACGCTGCGCGAAGGACGCTATCGGCATTCGCCGGGGATGCCGGAAGCAGCCGGCGGCGCACTGGGCTGAGTGGCCGATGAGCGGCGTGCCGCGACAGCCGGGCCTGAGCCATGTCGACGCCGGCAACCGGCCGGCGATGGTGGACGTCGGCGACAAGCCCGTGACCCGGCGCGAGGCCGAGGCAGCGGTCCGGGTGCGGCTGCCTGCGCCGGTGCGCGCCGCGATCGACGGTGACGAGATCCGTGCGCCGAAGGGACCGGTGTTCCAGACCGCGATCATCGCCGGGACCATGGCCGTCAAGCGCACGCACGAACTGATCCCGTTCTGCCATCCCTTGCCGGTCGATGGCTGCCGCATCGATATCCGGCTCGATGGCGACGACGCCCTGGTCCGCTGCCGGGTTCGGGTCCGCGCGCGGACCGGCGTGGAGATGGAAGCGCTGACCGGTGCCGGTGTGGCGGCACTGACCATCTATGATATGTGCAAGGCGCTGTCGCAGGATATCGTGATCGACGATCTGCGCCTGGTGATGAAGACCGGCGGTAAGAGCGATATCCACCGCGACGCCGGCACTGCGGGGAGCGACGCATGAGCGATGGCGACAACGGGGGGCGGCCTGGCCGCGACGAGGCCGAGGCGGCGGTGCGCACGCTGCTGGCCTGGATCGGTGAAGATCCGGACCGGCCGGGCCTGAAGAAGACGCCGGCCCGCGTCGCCAGCGCCTTCCGCGACTGGTTCGCCGGCTACGAGCAGGATCCGGTCGCGCTGCTGGGGGCCTCCTGGCAGGCCGTCAATCATTACGAGCGCATCGTGACGCTGACCGATATCGAGTTCGCATCGCATTGTGAACACCACATGGCGCCGATGCTCGGCCGCGTGCACCTGGCTTACCTGCCGGACGAGCGCCTTGCCGGCATCAGCAAGCTGGTGCGCGTGGTCGAGGCCTGTACGCGCCGGCTGCAGGTCCAGGAACGGCTGACGGCCGAGATCGCGCGCTGCGTCGAGACCGCGCTGGAGCCACGCGGCGTCGCCGTGATGGTCGAGGCTCAGCACCTGTGCATGACCACCCGGGGTGTCAACAAGCCGGCGGTCGCGATGGTGACCACCGAGTTGCTCGGTGTCTTTCGCGACGACGAGCGGCTGCGCGAGGAATTCTTCCGCGCGGCCGGTAAGTCCGGCTAGCGCCGTTCCTGCAGGCGCTTCTGCGGGCGCCGCGGAGCGACGTGGTGCGTCACCCGCGGTGCCTCGCTGCCCCGGTGATAGGCCCGCGCCCGGTCGACGATTCGCCGGTCTTCGCGCGTGACCCGCTCGGCCTGGCGCAGGTGATCCAGCCAGGACTCGTCGAGAAAGATCTCCGTGAAATGCCGTTCGTCCGCGGCATCCTGGAACAGGCCCCAGGCGGAAGAGCCATTGCGCAGGCGCACTCGCCGCACCTCCTGCATCGCGGCGACGAAGTCCTCGGCCTCGGCCGGGTCGATTTCGTAGTGGATGTTGACCAGCACTGGTCCGCGATCGGCATCGCCCGCGCCCGGGAGCAGCCGCGGATCGTGCAGCGGGTCGGCCGGCGTCGGATCGCGCTGCGCCACTTTTTCCAGGCTCAGGCCGGCTGCAGCCAGCGTGCCGAGAGCGCCGATGCCCGCGGCGATCAGCAGGGCCGTGCTGACGGAGGTCATCTCCGCCACCTTGCCCCAGCCGATCGCGCCCAGTGCCATCATGCCCATGAAGCTGGCGATGAACACGGCCAGGCCCCGTGCCCGCACCCAGCCGGGCAGGGCGAGTTGCGCCGTGACCTGTAAGGTCGACTGCGCGCTGATCCAGCTCGCGCCGAGCAGCAGCATCGCGAGGGCGAGCAACGGCACGCTGCGCAGCAGGGCCAGCGCGACGCTGGCCAGAACCACGCCGAAACTGCCGAGCAGGATCACGAGGTCCGACGAGTGCCGGCGGCGCAGCCGCGGCAGCAGCAGGCCGGTGGCGACGGCGCCGGCACCGATGCAGCCGAGCAGCAGGCCATAGGTGCGCGGACCCATCAGCAGCTCGGTCTTCACGACCAGCGGCAGGAAGGCCAGTGGCGCGCTCATCGCCGTGAACAGCGGCAGGCCGCGCAGGATCACGACGTGCAGTTCGTTCGCGCGGCGCGCGTAGCGTAGTCCGGTGCGCATCGAGGCGAGGAAACGCTCCCCCGGCAGTGAACTGGCCGGCTGCGCTGCACGGTAGCGGGAGATCACCCAGATCACCGCCGTGAAGCTGGCGGCATTGACGAGGAACACCAGGCCGGGACCGGCCGCGGCCACGATCCCGCCAGCCAGTGCCGGGCCCAGCGCCCGCGTCGCGTTGAAGGCGATCGAATTCAGTGTCACCGCGGCGGTCAGTTCCTCGCGGGGCACGAGATCCGGAATCAGCGCCGAGAAGGCCGGCATCGTCATGGCGCTGCCGCAGCCCATGGCGAGCGTCAGGGCCAGCAGCGACCATTCGTCGACCAGCCCGGCCAGCGTCACGGCACCGAGCAGGCCGGCGGCAGCCATCATCCAGGTCTGTGTCGCGATCAAGTAGCGGCGCCGGTTGACGATGTCGGCCAGTGCGCCGGCCGGCAGCGTCAGCACGAACAGCGGCAGCAGCGTTGCCGCCTGCACCAGCGAGACCATCACCGGTTCCGGCGCCAGGGTCGCCATCAGCCAGCCGGCGCCGACATCGTGCATCCAGGAGCCAAGGCTGGAGACGATCAGCGCGAGCCACAAGGCGCGGAAGACGGGACGGCGCAGCGGCGCCGCGGCTGTAGCGGGATCAGCCATGATCTCGGGCTCGTAACTGGCAGGCGTCGCGGTCGTCGCGAACGGTCGAATCGGCCGGTGCCCCGCTGGCTGGGCTGCAAGGGCGACGGCTGTTCATTGTCGCATAGCTTACGTTACTATCGCCGGCGATGGCCGTCACGATATCAAGCGTCGAAGATGCACGCGCCCTGGAAGGGCAGGAAGTCGGTGTTTCCGACTGGGTGTTGATCGATCAGGAACGCATCGATCGCTTCGCCGAGGCAACCGACGACCATCAATGGATCCACGTCGATCGTGCCCGGGCCGAGCGTGAACTGCCGATCGGCTCGACGATCGCGCATGGCTATCTGCTGGTTTCGCTGATGCCGGCGCTGGTCACGCAGTTCATGCACTTCGCCGGACTCGAGCGGGCCATCAACTACGGCTTGAACAAGGTGCGCTTCAAGAACATGGTGCCGGCCGGCAGCCGCGTACGCCTGCGCGCCCGGGTCCTGTCGGCCCGCAAGCGCGCCGGCGCGCTGCAGATGGTGCTCGAGAACACGATCGAGATCGAGGGCCAGAGCCGGCCCGCCTGCGTGGCCGAGACCATCGGCATGTATTTCTTCAGCAGCGACTGACGCCCGGCCCGGCGAGCCGCTCCAGGATCTCGTCGCGCACGGCCGGTGAGCTGGTGATCAGCATGTCGGCCCGGCCCTCCGGATCGAAGGCATCGAAAAAGTCCAGCGGCTCGCCGTCGAGCCGGCAGGCGCCGCCACCGGCGGCGGCCACCACGAAGGCCAGCGCGCCCCAGTCGAGCAGATCGCCGGCGCTGCAGGCGAAGGCATCGACGCCGCCGGTGAACAGTTCGTTCAGGTTGTCCGGCGTCCGGCCGGGGCGGTGATCGGCGATGAGGTCGAGGGTACGAAAAGACCCGGCCAGGGCGGCCAGGACGCCAGGCACCTCATAGCCGATGCAGACGCGGCTGCCACTGCGCGTGCGCAACGGCTGCATCGCGGCCAGTCGTGGCTGGCCGCGGCTGCCGGTCAGTGCGCCGCGCTCGCGCGTGGCGAGATAGAAGCGGCCGCGGGCGGGCACGTAGCTGACGACCGCGCGCAGGCGGCGCCGGTGGACGATGCTCAGCAGGATGTCCCAGCTGTCCAGGCCCTGCTGGTAGAGCAGCGTGCCGTTGATCGGGTCGAGGCAGATCTGCGTCTCGGCCCGCGGCTGGAAGTAGCGGCTGAGCCGTGAAGCCGCCGACTCTTCGCCGAAAAAACCCAGTGACGGATCACGCGCGAGGATTGCCACCTCGAAATACGCCTGCACCGCGGGATCGGCATCGGTCAGCGCCGCAGTCCAGGCATTGCTGCCGGACTTGCCCAGCGGGCTGCCGCGGCCCTGAATCGCTCGTGCGAAGTCGCCAGCGGTCACGAGGTGGCCGAGGCAATAGTCGAGCAGCGACTCCAGCGTCGCAGCGTCCATGCGCGGATATCAGCCGGTCGCGGCCTGCAGTCGCCTCAGGAACTCCCGGATCCGTGCCGCGTTCGCGCCCATGTCACCGCGGCCCACGCGCGACTTGGAGCGCAGATCGACGGCGCTGCCGCTGCCCTGCGGGCGGATGCGGATCACCACGTCGTCACGGAAGTGAAACCAGCGGCTCGTCGCCGTCGCCTCGATCCGGCCCGCCGCGGCATCGCTGCTGACGATGTCCCAGCCGAGTTCGCGCGCGACGGCGAGCGCGGCCTCGAACACGGCCGCCGGCGGCGCGTCCAGCACCAGCGTCTGCAGGTCCGGGTAGGCCGCCGCCTGCGCCCGGGCCGTCTCCTCGCCGGCATAGTCGACCGGGTTCTGCGCGCCGCCGGCTTCGCGGGCCGCGCGCATGGTCTCGCTGAACGCCGGCGGATCGTCCAGGTCCGTGCTGATGTCGTGGATCGCCGGGGCGCCCTCGACGGCCGGGCGCTGCGTCAGGCTGAAGCCGATCAGCAGGGCCGAGACCGCCAGCGCGCCCCAGGCACGGCCGGCCGACATGGCGCCGGCACTGCCGCGGCTCAGTAACAGGCCGATCGCCAACAGCACGATGGCCAGCAGCGCCAGCAAGGCGCCGATGCCGAAGAGCATGAAGGCGGCGAGCGGCGCGAGCAGATCGAGCCGGCCGCCCAGCGCGCCCGCGGCCGCCAGCAGCAGGCCGATGCCGGCCAGCCAGCTGCCGATCGCGCACCAGCGCGTGCCGAGCGGCCGTTTGCCGTCTGTCTGGTTCATGGGCTTGCTCCCCCGGTACGAACCCGCCGACGGTAGCATATTAGAATGTCCCGATGGATCCCCTGCTGGCAGACCTGGTCTCGCTGCTGGATCTCGAGACCATCGAGATGAATATCTTCCGCGGGCAGAGCCGCGACATCGGCAGCCCGCAGGTCTTCGGCGGGCAGGTGCTGGGCCAGGCCCTGGTCGCGGCCGGGCGGACCGTCGAGAACCGTTCGGTGCACTCGCTGCACGCCTATTTCCTGCGGCCCGGCGACCAGAATGCGCCGATCGTCTATGAAGTGGACCGGGCCCGCGACGGGCGCAGTTTCTCGAACCGGCGCGTCATCGCGATTCAGCACGGCCGCCAGATCTTCAACATGGCCGCGTCTTTCCAGATTCGCGAACCGGGCCTGGAGCACCAGTTCGCCGCGCCGGTGGCGCCGCCGCCGGACGATCTGCCCGACATCACCGAGATCAGTGAGGAATACCTCGCCAGCCTGCCGGAGAAGGTCCGGCGCTTCCTGAGCCACCGCCGCCCGTTCCATGTGCGACCGGTGCGGACGGCCGGTGGTGACCCGCGTGGTCTGGAGCCGATGCGCCTGGTATGGATGCGGGCCATCGACCGCTTGCCGGACGAGCCGGTGCTGCACACGGCGCTGCTTGCCTACATCTCGGACTACGAACTGCTCGGCACGGCGACCCTGCCGCATGGGGACGCCGACCGGCTCCGCGGGCGGCTGCAGATGGCCAGTCTCGATCATGCGATGTGGTTCCACCGTGACTGCCGCGTCGACGACTGGCTGCTGTTCTCTTTCGACAGTCCGAGTGCGTCCGGCGCGCGCGGGCTCGCGCGTGGTCAAGTGTTCACGGCGGGCGGGATGCTCTGCGCCTCGACCGCGCAGGAAGGCCTGATCAGGCTTCGCTGAGCCGTTCGCGGTACAGCCGCGCGCGCTCGATGTAGCGCTCGGCCGAACGTGGCAGCAGGGCCAGTTCCTCGGCGGTTAGTTCGCGGACCACCTTGGCGGGTGAGCCCAGAATCAGAACGCCGTCCGGGAATGCCTTGCTCTCGGTGACCAGCGAGTGCGCGCCGACGATGCAGTTCGCACCGATCACGGCGTGGTTGAGCACGACACTGCCGATGCCGATCAGCGAACCACGGCCGATGCGGCAGCCATGCAGCATCACCTGGTGGCCGACGGTGACGTAGTCGTCGAGGACCAGCGGCGCGCCGGGATCGGTATGCAGCACCGACCCGTCCTGGATGTTGCAGCCGCGGCCGATCGTGATGGTCTCGACGTCGCCCCGCAGGACGGCGCCGAACCAGATGCTGACCTCCGGTCCGAGCCGCACGTCGCCGATGACGCTGGCGCCGGGCGCGACGTAGAACTCGCCCTCGCTGGCTGGCCGGCGATCGCCGAGGGCGTAGAGACTCACCGAGCGCTGGCCTGCCGGGCCACGGCCTCGGCGGCCTTGCGCACGGCCTCCGGGTCGCCGATGAATTCGCGCTTGATCGGCTGGAGCCGAGCATCGAGCTCGTAGAGGATCGGGATGCCGGTCGGGATGTTCAGCCCGGTGATGTCCTCGTCGGAGATCCTGTCCAGCATCTTGATGAGCGCGCGCAGGCTGTTGCCATGCGCGGCGATCAGCACGTTCTTGCCGGCCGCCAGCGGCGGCGCGATCGCCGAGTGCCAGTAGGGCTCGACCCGCGCCAGCGTGTCCTTCAGCGATTCCGTGGACGGCAGTGGCTCGATCCCGGCATAGCGGCGGTCGTGCGACGGGTGCCGCTCGTCGGCGGGATCCAGCGGCGGCGGCGGAATGTCATAGCTGCGCCGCCAGATGTGGACTTGTTCCTCGCCGTATTTCGCTGCCGTTTCGGCCTTGTTCAGTCCTTGCAAGGCACCATAGTGGCGCTCGTTCAGCCGCCAGCTGCGCTCGACCGGGATCCACATCAGGTCCATTTCGTCGAGGATCAGCCACAGCGTGCGGATCGCGCGCTTGAGCACCGACGTGAAGGCGATATCGAACTGCAGATCCAGTTCGCGCAACTGGCTGCCGGCGTCGACCGCTTCCTGGCGGCCGAGTTCCGTCAGGTCGACGTCGGTCCAGCCGGTGAACAGGTTTTCGAGATTCCAGGTGCTCTGGCCGTGGCGGCAGAGCACGAGCTTGCCGGGCATCGTATTCCTCCTCGTCAGCGCGCGCCATTGTAGCCGCTGGCGGCCGGGCCGTCAGCGGGCTCAATCGCGCCGGCGGGCCGCCAGATAGTCCAGCGACTGCATTTCGTAGAGGCGGCTGACCGTGCGTTCGAACTCGTGCCGCAAGCGCCTGCCCGCATACAGCTGTTCGATCGGCACGGCTGCGGACAGGATCAGCTTCACGCGGCGATCGTAGAACTCGTCGACCAGCGCGATGAAACGCCGGGCGGCGTCTTCCCGCTGCCGGTCCAGCACCGGCACTCCGCTGATGATGATCGCCTGAAACGCCCGCGCCAGCTCGATGTAGTCGTCCTGACTGCGCGGCCCGTCACAGAGCGCAGCGAAATCGAACCAGGCCACCCCGTCCGCGCGCCGCCGCGTCGGCAATTCCCGGCCGAGGATCTCGATCGACCGGCCGCTGTTGCCGGCATCGGGCGCGAGCGCGGCGAAGGAGCGCGCCAGCGAGGTCTCGGCAGCGGCGTCCAGCGGCCAGTGGTAGATCTCCGCTTTTTCCAGCACCCGCAGCCGGTAATCGGTGCCGCCGTCGACCTCGAGCACCTCGGTATGTGCCTTCAGCGACTCGATCGCCGGCAGGAACTTCTGCCGTTGCAACCCGTCCCGGTAGAGTTCATCCGGCGGGATGTTGGAGGTCGCGACCAGCGTCACGCCGCGGGCGAAGAGGCCGTCCAGCAGCCGGCCGAGGATCATCGCGTCGGCGATGTCGCTGACGAAGAACTCGTCGAAGCACAGCAGGCGGGCCTGCGCGGCCAGTTCGCCGGCGACCCTGTCCAGCGGATCCCGCCGTTCGCCGAGTTCCGCCAGCCGCCGGTGCACGCGGTACATCAGCCGGTGGAAGTGATAGCGCAGCTTCTGCTCTCCCGGCACGGCGTCGAAGAACAGATCCATCGCGAAGGTCTTGCCGCGCCCGACGCCGCCGAAAAGGTACAGGCCGCGCACCGGGTCACCGGCAGTCCGGCCACCGAACCAGCGGCGCAGCCGGCCGGCTGGGCGGCGGGCCGCCAGCGCTTGCCGCACGCGCTCCAGCGCGGCGATGGCGCGCCGCTGGGCCGGGTCGGGCTGGTAGCCCAGTTCGGCGAGCCGGCGCTCGTAGATGTCGGTGAGGCGCATGCACTGTCCCTGTCGCTGTCGCCGCCGCAGCTTAGCCGGCGCTGCACAGACTGCAAGGGCTGCGAATGCTAGAATGCCGCGGCCTGGGGCTGCGGCCAGGCCGGCTGGCAATCGGGAATCCGCATGAGCGAACGGGAATCGATGGATTTCGACGTAGTGATCGTCGGCGCCGGCCCCTGTGGGCTGGCCGCCGCCTGCCGGCTCATGCAGCTCGCGCAGGAGGCTGGCCGCGAACTCGAGGTCTGCGTGGTCGAGAAAGGCTCCGAGATTGGCGCCCACATCATGTCCGGCGCGGTCTTCGAACCGCGTGCGCTGGACGAGCTGTTCCCCGACTGGCGGGAACGCGGCGCGCCGGTGCAGCTGCCCGTGGCGCGCGACGAGTTTCACTTCCTGGCAGGCCCCGAGCGCGCGATCCGCGTGCCGGAATTCTTCATTCCACGGCCGTCGCGCAATCACGGAAATTACATCATCTCGCTCGGCGAACTGTGCCGCTGGCTGGGCGAACAGGCCGAGGCGCTGGGCGTCAACCTGTTTCCCGGTTTTGCGGCTGCCGAGGTGCTCTACGACGGGGAACGCGTGGCCGGCGTGATCACCGGCGACATGGGGCGGGGCGCCGACGGCCGGCCCAAGCCGAATTTCGAGCCCGGCTACGAGCTGCGGGCGTCGTACACGCTGTTCGCCGAGGGCTGCCGCGGCAGCCTCGGCAAGGAACTGATCCGCCACTACGGGCTGCAGGGCGGGGCCGATCCCCAGCATTATGGCCTCGGCATCAAGGAGATCTGGAGCGTGGCGCCTGAGCGCCACCAGCAGGGCCTGGTCGTGCATACCCTGGGATGGCCGCTGGACAACCGCACCGAGGGCGGGGGGTTTCTCTACCATGCGCGCGACAACCTCGTGTACCTGGGACTGATCGTCGCGCTGAACTATCGCAATCCATGGCTGAGCCCGTTCGAGGAGTTCCAGCGCTGGAAGCATCACCCGCTGATCGCCGGGGTCCTGGAGGGTGGCAAGCGCATCAGCTACGGCGCGCGCGCCGTGAACAAGGGCGGCCTGCAGTCATTGCCGAAACTGGTGTTTCCCGGCGGCCTGCTGGCCGGCTGCGAGGCCGGCTTCCTGAACGGCGTCAAGATCAAGGGCAACCACACGGCGATGAAGACCGGCATGCTCGCGGCCGAGGCGATCTTCGCCGCGCTGCTGCACGGCGACGATGCGCCGCTGGTGCTCGACGACTACCCGGCCGCGGTCCGCAAGTCCTGGGTGCACGAAGAACTGTACCGCGCGCGCAATTTCGGGCCGGCGCAGAAGAAGCTCGGCACGCTGGCCGGCTCGGCCTTCACCTGGCTGGACCAGAACCTGTTCGGCGGGCGCCTGCCGTTCACGTTGCACGCGCGGCAGCCGGACCACGAGGGCCTCATGCTCGCCGACGAGGCGCCGCGGATCGATTACCCGAAACCCGACAATGTGCTCAGCTTCGACCGCCTGTCATCGGTGTACCTGTCCAGCACCAATCACGAGGAAGATCAGCCCTGCCACCTGCGGCTGAAGGATCCGGAGCTGCCGATCCGCGAGAATCTGCCGAAGTACGCAGAGCCCGCACAGCGCTACTGCCCGGCCGCGGTGTACGAGGTCGTCGACGACGAGCGCGGCGGCAAGCGCTTCCAGATCAACGCGCAGAACTGCGTCCACTGCAAGACCTGCGACATCAAGGATCCGGCCCAGAACATCGAATGGACGGTGCCGGAAGGCGGCGGCGGCCCGAATTACGCCGGCATGTAGCCCGCCGCGGGCGCCGGGCTCAGTCGGTGGAGCGGGCTTTTTCGCCAGGCTGATCGGCTTCCGCCCCTGCGCCCGGGCGGTAGCGACGCTCCCGGGCGAGCATTGCCGAAAAGCGCTGACTCATCTGCTGCCGGTTGGAATCACTGACCCGTTCGCCCAGCAGCAGGCGGCGGCGGCCGTCGCTCGGGTCCGGCTGCTCCTGGATCATGCCGGTTTCCAGGAACAGCGCGATGGCGCGCGAGACCGTCGGCGCCGACAGGCGCAGCGCGCGGCAGATCTCGCCGTGGGTAGCCGGCCGGCCGCGATAGTCCGAGCACAGGTAGATATATTGCAGGATGCGGATCTGGTTCAGCGTGTACGAGCCGGGCACGTATTCGGCGATCAGGTCCAGGAACTCGCGGGCGAATTCCTGGTCACGCAGGGCGGTGGCTTCGTCCATGTTGTCCGTTTCCATATCGCTCATGGGGCCGTGGCTGAATTCGGCAGATCGTTCAGGTCCAGCGCGATCGCCAGCGCCTCGCCGCCGCCGATGCATAGGGCGGCGATCCCCCGCCGGCCGCCGCGGTCCTGCAGTGCGTGCAGCAGGGTCACGATGATGCGCGCGCCGGTGGCGCCGATCGGATGGCCCAGGGCGCAGGCGCCGCCGTTGACGTTGATCCGGGCGTGATCGATGTCCAGTTCACGCATCGCGGCCATGGTCACGCAGGCGAAGGCTTCATTGATTTCGTACAGGTCGACGTCGCCCGCAGACCAGCCGAGGCGCTCCTGCAGTTTGCGCAGCGCACCGACCGGCGCAGTGGTGAACCACTCCGGCGCCTGCGAGTGCGTGCTGTAACCGGCGATCCGCGCGAGCACCGGCAACTGCCGGGCGTTCGCCTCGGCGGCGGTCGTCAGCAGCAGCGAGGCGGCACCGTCGGCGATCGACGATGAACTGGCGGCCGTGACGGTGCCGCCCTTGGCGAAGGCGGGCCGCAGGACGGGAATCCGCCCGATGTCGCAGCGGGCCGGCTCCTCGTCCTGGCGAACGACGCTCTCTCCGCGGCGGCTGGCGACCGTGACCGGCGCGATCTCGGCCTCGAAGGCGCCGGACGCGGTGGCCGCGAGGGCCCGTTCCACCGAGGCGATCGCGAAGGCATCCTGCTGTTCCCGGGTGAAGCCATAGTGCCGTGCCGTTTGCTCGGCGAAATAGCCCATCATCTGGCCGTCGTAGGGATTCTGCAGGCCATCGAAGAACATGTGGTCCAGCACCTGCTGGTGACCCATGCGGTAGCCGGCGCGGGCCTTCGGCAGCAGATAGGGAGCGTTGCTCATCGACTCCATGCCGCCGGCGAGCACATAGCGCGCGGCCCCGGCGCGCAGCATGTCGTAGCCGATCGTGGCGGCCTTCATCGCCGACCCGCAGACCTTGTTGACCGTCAGGCAGTCGGTGGCCTGCGTGAGTCCGCCGGCGAGGGCCGCCTGGCGGGCCGGCGCCTGGCCCAGACCCGCCTGCAGCACGCAGCCGATGATCGCGTGGTCGACCTCGTCGGCGGCCAGCCCGCTGTCCGCCAGGCAGGCGCGGGTGGCGGCCGCCGAGAGTTCCGGCGCGCTGAGCGGCGCCAGTGCGCCCTGGAAGGCGCCGATCGGTGTGCGGCGGGCGGCGACGATGACGATGTCCTGAGGGTTCACGGCTGTCGATCCGGCTTCCCTGCCGCAACGGGGCAGGCTGGCTGCTCAAAGGCGCTGATTATGCGGTCGCGCGGTGCCGCTGGCCAAGTCAGAAACGGCAGCGGAGTTAACCCGGGCGGTCGAGATCGGGCTCGCCGAGGCGCGCGAGGATCGCGCTGCGGCAGGCGGCGGCCAGCCCGTCTGCCGAGTCCCCGGCGCTCGCATCGACGGGCGCCAGCACCTCGACCTCCAGCCGGCCCGGCCGCAACAGCCAGGTGTCGGCCGGCAGCATCTTCCGGCTGCCCCGGATCACGACCGGCACCAGCGGCTTGCCGGCGCGGCGCGCGACCTGGAAGGCACCGGCGTGGAAACGGCGCAGCCCGGCCTCGGCCCGGAAGGTGCCCTCCGGAAAAAAGGCCAGCGAGCGGTGATCGTGCAGGGCCTCCTGCATGATGCGCCGTGCGTCGACCGATCGCCGCGGGCCGTCGAAGCGCTCCACGAACTGCGAACCGATCCGCCGCAGCAGGAAATGCGCGACCGGCACCCGGGTCATCTCGCGCTTGATGACGAAACTGAAACGCGGCGGCAGCACGGCCGTCAGGATCATTCCGTCGAGATAGCTGGCGTGATTGGCGACCACGACGCAGGACTGCGCCGGCAGGCGCTCCAGCCCCTGCACCCGGGGCGGGCTGCCGAACAGCCACAGGATCAGGCGGGCGGCCCGGCGCACGACGGCCCGCCGGCGGGCCTCGCCCGGGACGATCAGCAACAGCAGCAATGTGAGCAGCGTCACGCCGCCGAAGGCCAGCCCGGCCCAGGCTGTGTACAACCCTTGCCCCAGCCGCTTGGCAAGGCCCGTCACCGGCCGGCCACCGCCGGCGGCCTGTTTATGTAATCCATTGATATGTTTTGTGAAACCAATCACGGCCCCGACGCCGCCCCCCACGCATACTGCCGCTGTCCAGGGCCGTCCCGCAGGGGGCGGGGTTGGTGCTGCGAAGCAGTATCGACCGGGGAGCACAAGGAGGTGCGCGCGTCCCGGCGGAATTATCGGTGCGCGCGTGGTGCAGGTCCAATCCCTGGCGGGATTGCTCGGAGCATTGAACGGAAGTAATGTCTAGCGCGACTCCAAACAAGGCCGCCAACGGCGCGGCCAAGGGTTCCTCCGCCGAGGCGATCATCGACAAGTTCCTTGACGCAATCTGGATGGAACGCGGGCTGTCCGCCAACACGCTGGGCGCCTATCGAGCCGATCTCATTGCCCTGCAGCGCTGGCTGGCCAAGCGCGATGTCAGCCTGATCTACGCGACCCGCGCCGATCTGCTGGCCTTCATCGCCTGGCGGGCGAAAGAAGGCGCGAAACCGCGCTCGACGGCGCGGCAACTGTCGAGTTTCCGCCGCTTCTACCGCTTTCTGCTGCGCGAAGGCGTGATCGGCGAGGACCCGACGCTGAAGATCGAGATGCCCAAGGTCGGCCGCTCCCTGCCCACGGCGCTGAGCGAAGCCCAGGTGGAATCCCTGCTGGCGGCGCCGGACGTCAGCGACCCGCTCGGACACCGCGACCGCACGATGCTGGAGTTACTGTACGCCACCGGCCTGCGGGTCTCGGAACTGATCAACCTGCGCCAGAGCGAGATCAACCTGAACCAGGGCGTGCTGCGGATCACCGGCAAGGGCGATCGCGAGCGGCTGATCCCGATCGGCGAGGAAGCCCAGCGCTGGCTGCGCGAGTTCCTCAGCGGCCCGCGGGTCGAGATCCTGCTGGAACGGCAGACGGACTACCTGTTCCCGACCCGGCGCGGCGATCGCATGACGCGCCAGGCCTTCTGGCACATCATCAAGCGTTATGCAAAGAAGGCCGAGATCAAGACCCGGTTGTCGCCGCATACCTTGCGGCATGCGTTCGCCACCCACCTGTTGAACAACGGCGCCGACCTGCGGGTCGTGCAGATGCTGCTCGGGCACAGCGATCTGTCGACGACGCAGATCTATACCCATGTGGCCCGCGAGCGCATGAAGGAATTGCACTCGCAGCACCACCCGCGCGGCTGAGCGCGGCCGGCGGCAGCGCGTGCTAGAATCGCGCTCAGCCGCTCGCCGTGGAACCCGCAGCGCCGGCGACGGTCCAAATTGCAGTCGATACTTCCGGATGCCACTCATGCTGATCCCCCGCCGCGCGGCTCTGGCCGTCTCTTTACTGCTGCTCGGCACCGCTTCGCCGGCTCCGGCGGACGAGGCCTCCGGCAAGGCGAACGCCGACGACGCGCGCGCAGCGATCTTCGAGCGTTTCCCGGAACTCGATGCCGACAGCGTCCGGCCCACGCCGATACCGGGCCTCTATGAACTGAGCCTCGGCGGGCACATCGCCTACATCTCGGCCGATGCCCGCTATCTGCTGCAGGGCGACCTCTACGACATCGACAGCGAGGCCAATCTGACCGAGGGGCGGCGCAGCGGCGCACGACTGGCAGCCATACAGGCGGTTCCGGAAAGCAGCATGATCATCTTCGGATCGGCGTCGCTGCCGCACACGGTCACGGTGTTCACCGATGTGGACTGCGGCTACTGCCGCAAGCTGCACCGGCAGATCGCCGACTACAACGCCGAGGGCATCCGGGTTCGCTACCTGTTCTTCCCGCGCAGCGGCCCCGACACGCCGAGCTGGTTCAAGGCCGAGCAGGTATGGTGTTCCGCGGATCGCAACGACGCGCTGACGCGCGCCAAGGCCGGCCAGGTCATCCAGTCAGAGGACTGCGGGCCGACGCCTGTGGAGCGGCACTATCGTCTCGGGCAATCACTGGGGATTCGCGGTACCCCGGCGATCGTCACCGAGCGCGGCGAGCTGATTCCCGGCTATGTGTCGCCGCCCGACCTGCTGGAGTACCTGGAGAGCGACGGCTGAACCGGCCGGCTCAGCGCAACAGGCGTTCCTTCACTTCCTCGGGACAGTCGAGTTCGGCCAGCTTGCCGGGCTTGTCTTTCCACTCGTCGGCATCTTCCGGCGGAGTGCCGGCCTCGGTGATGACCGGCCAGAGCTGCGACAGTTCCGCGTTGATCTCAAGGAATTTTTCCTGGCCCTTGGGGATCTCGTCTTCGGAGAAGATCGCCTCGACCGGGCACTCGGGTTCGCAGAGGGTGCAATCGATGCACTCTTCCGGGTCGATCACCAGCATGTTCGGCCCTTCGTGGAAACAGTCCACGGGACAGACCTCCACGCAGTCCATGTACTTGCAGCGGATGCAGTTTTCCGTGACGACAAAGGTCATTGCAATCTCCGGTCTCCGGTCGATCCCCCGGTCGACGCAGGCATATTTTAGCGGCCGGCGGGCAGCGGTCGCTGACTTTAGTCAATCGTGGCCGGAAATCCTAGATTTTCCAGCCATATCGGTATGCCAGGAAGCGGCATCGTCCCGATCCCGCAGCGCCTACCAGCGGATCCGCGGGGCCGTGCTGAGCTGCACCGGCCCGCGGAGTTCGGGCCCGTCCTCGAGGTACCGCTGCAGGGCAATGCGGACGCTGGGAAAGGCCAGGTCTTCCCAGGGGATCGCGTCCGGCACGAACAGGCGCACCTCCAGGGTCTCTTCGCCGGCGGCGAACTCCGGCCTCAGCAGCCGGCCAGCGAAAAAGGCGTGCACCTGACCGGCGCCGACCACGTCGACGAGCGCGAACAGCGGCCCCAGCTCGACCTTCGCCCGGGCTTCCTCCCAGGTCTCGCGCAGCGCAGCCTCGGCCAGCGTCTCACCCAGTTCCATGAAGCCGGCCGGCACGGTCCAGAAACCCGAGCGCGGCTCGATAGAGCGGCGGCAGAGCAGGATCTGCTCGCCATACGCCGGAACGACGCCGACCACCAGGCGCGGATTCTGGTAGTGGATCTCGGCGCACTCGCTGCAGACATACCGGGGCCGGTTGTCTCCCGGAGGCACTTGCTGGACTACGGGCTTGCCGCACTGGCTGCAGAAGTAGAGTGGCCGCTCGGGCATGCCGCTAGCGTAAAGCAAGCACCGCCCGCTCGCCACGCCGGGTCCGAGGGAG
>RFHQ01000146.1 GCA_003695765.1 Gammaproteobacteria bacterium | reverse complement strand
GTGGCCGCCGAATGCCGCAGGTGGTGAATCGTCAGGACTTCGCCGCGGGCGTCCGGCTGATCGAGGCCAGCCAGTGCGCGGGCTGCTGCAAAGGGTTTCTCGAACGCGGGCGGGCGGTCGTTGCCCTTGCGTGACGGGAACACGAACGGACAGCCGTCACGGCGAAGCTCTGCCTGTTCCTGGATGGCCGCCAGCGCGTCGTCGATCAGCGGCACCGAGTAGCCATGCCCCGACTTGGGGTCTGGGAACGTCACCACCTTCTCGCCGAGGTCCACGTACTCCCAGCGCAGCCAGGCCACGTCGCTTTTGCGGGCGGCGGTGCCGTAGGCCACGCGCAGGAAGTTCGGCAGTTGTGCGCGCGGGGAGTAGCGGCGCTCGGATTCGGACAGGCGCTGCTTCGGTTCGGCCTTCGCCAGCTCGCGTGCCGCAGCCAGTAGCCGCCGCCATTCGTCGGGCGTAATCACGCGCTCGCGGCGGCGGCCTTCCGGGCGGCGCTCGATCATCGAGCAGGGGTTGTGGTCGGTCCAGCGGCGCGTGTTCACCGCGTAGCGGAATACCCGCGACAGGGCAGAGCGGTAGCGGTTCACCGTGGCGCCGGTACGCCCCTGGGCTTCCAGCGTGTGCAGATGGTCGGCGATCAGGTCGGGCGTAATCTTCGCCAGCGGCAGCTGCCCGATGCGGGCGCTCCACCAGGCCAGGTGGCGGGCGGTGTCGTTCGCAGACTTGCGCCGCCGCCAGTCGGCCGATTCCTTGAAGTCGTCGATGGTCTCGGCCAGCGTCTGCCGGCCGCGGCGGATGCCAGCCTGCGCGCTGATGCGCTCGGCTTCAATCTTGCGCTTGTAATCGCGCGCCGCTTTCAGCGTGGGGAAAGTCTCGGACAGTGACGGAAAACCGGTGGTGCGATCCTGTACGCGATAGGCCAGCTTTCCATCCGCCCGGCGTCGCCTGGTGATGGTCGCCACGACGGGTGCAACTCCATAACACGAATCAACACCACTATGGCAAAAAACCGGAGTTACTGCACCCTGACTGCACCATGCGCAATCAGCCAGCTGCACTCAAAACGTGCTATGTCTGGACAATTAGATTAATAAACAACAAGTTAAGATGGTGCCGGGAGTCGGACTCGAACCGACACGGGTTTTACCCCACCGGATTTTGAGTCCGGCGCGTCTACCAATTTCGCCATCCCGGCAGGCTGGCCGCTGGCAGCGGCGGCTACTGTAGCAAACATTTGCGCTGGCGGTGACCGCCACATAGGCTTGCGATGAGCAGGCGGCGGACCGGCCATGAGCAAGGATCTGATCAATCAGGAGGTCACCGGCATCTACGCGCTGTGGTGGCGGCTGGTGCAGTTGTCCGTGCATCGCTACGGCAGCCACCCGACCGGCGAGATGTTGATGGTGCTGACGATAGTGTTGCTGGACGAGGCCGGTTACCAGCCCACGGTGACAGAGCTGGCGCGGCTTGTCGGGCTACCCAAGTCCACTGTGTCCCGCTATGTCGCTTCGCAGATGAGCGAAGGCTTCGTCGAGGAGTGCATCGACCCGGCCGATCGCCGGCGGCGGCGCCTGGGGCCGACACGGGCAGCTCGGGCCGAGCGCGCCTGGCATCTTCAACAGCTGCGCGCGATCCAGGCGCAGACCTTCGCGATCGTACCGGCCGGCGGCTTCCGCGGCGCAGCCGCCGAAGAGATGCTCGAGCTGCTGCGCAGTTTCGCCGCAGAGGGGCCGAACGAAGCCTATGACTTCGACGGCGCCGAGTCAGCCGCAGCCGCCGACGTCGAGGTGTCCGGACAGCGCTTCGATGCCGATGTGGCGATGACCTGCCTGCTGGAATGGCGGCTCGTAGACCTGGCCGTGCAGCGTTACGGCAGCGCGCCGACCACGGCGCTGCTGGTGGTGTTGACCCTGGTGCTGCTCGACGACGTCGGCTATTCGCCGACGGTGACCGAGCTGGCGGAGATCGCCGGTCTGCCGAAGTCGACGGTATCGCGGCACTGTGCCGAGCAGATGGGCGCCGGTTACCTGACGGAAATCATCGATCCGGCCGACCGGCGCCGCCGCCGCCTGCAGGCGACCGCGTCGGCGCGCCGCGAGCGGCGCTGGCTGCGCGAGGCCATCGAGCGCCTGCTGCGCGACACCGGGGCTTCCGTGCATGGCCAGCGCCCGCCCAGCGAGCGTTCGGCCGACGAGGTTCTGGGCATGCTGCGCGCCTTCGTCGCCGAGCGTCCGGTGCCGCCGGCGGCCTGAACCTGTCTGGCGATGCAGATGCCCGATCGCCCGACGCGGCCGGAGGCATTTCACTATGAATTGCCGGCCGAGCTGATTGCGCAACGGCCACTGCCGGAGCGCGGCGCGAGCCGACTGCTCCACCTGGCGCCGGACGGCGCCGTCAAGGATTTGCGTTTCGCTCAGCTCGCGTCGCTGCTGCGGCCCGGCGATCTGCTGGTGCTGAACGATACCCGCGTCCTGCCGGCCCGCTTGTTGGGCCGCAAGGCCAGCGGCGGGCGGGTCGAAGTGCTGTTGGAGCGCCGGCTCGGCGCGCGCCTGGCGCTGGCCCATCTGAAGGCCAGCAAGTCCCCGGCCGCCGGCACGGAACTGATCTTCGATGCCGGGGTCAGCGCGCGGGTGCTGGGCCGCAGCGGCGCCTTCTATCTGCTGCGATTCTCGCGAGCGCTCACGCCCGTGCTCGAGACCATCGGTCATGTGCCGTTGCCGCCCTACATCGGCCGCGCCGACGAGCCGGCGGATCGCGAGCGCTACCAGACCGTGTTCGCGCGCCGGCCGGGCGCCGTCGCGGCGCCGACGGCCGGGCTGCATTTCGACGCTGCGCAACTCGAGCGACTCGCTGCCGGCGGCGTCGAGATGGCGGCCCTGACGCTACACGTCGGCGCCGGCACGTTTCAGCCCTTGCGCGAGGAACAGCTGCGCAGCGGGCTGCTGCACGCGGAGCGCTTCGAGGTTTCGCCGGCGCTGGTTGCCAGTGTGGCCGCGGCCCGGGCGCGAGGCGGGCGCATCGTCGCCGTCGGCACCACGGTGGTGCGCGCACTGGAAAGCGCGGCGGCGGACGGGGAACTCAGGCCGCTGGGTGGCGAGACCCGCCTGTTCATTCGGCCGGGCTACCGCTTTCGGATCGTGGATGCCCTGCTGACCAATTTTCACCTGCCCGGCTCCTCGCTGCTGATGCTGGTCTGTGCCTTCGCCGGCCATGCGCCGGTCATGGCCGCCTACGCGCATGCGGTGCGCGAGCGTTACCGCTTTTTCAGCTATGGTGACGCGATGTTCTGTCACCGTGCGGATCCCGGTTCCTGAATGTTCGAGCTGCTG
>RFHQ01000145.1 GCA_003695765.1 Gammaproteobacteria bacterium | reverse complement strand
CGCGAATCGAACAATGCGATGCAGATGGTCGAAGGCCTGGGCGAGGACGACGATCTGCTGCGCGTGGCCCAGGAGCTGCCGGAGCCTTCCGACCTGCTGGAGAGCGATGACGACGCCCCGATAATCCGCCTGATCAATGCCGTGCTGACTTCGGCCGTGAAGGAAAATGCCTCGGACATCCACATCGAGCCCTACGAAAACCGGCTGGTCATTCGCTTTCGCGTCGACGGCGTGCTGAAAGAGGTGCTGCAGTCGCGACGTGCCGTTGCGCCGCTCGTGGTCTCGCGGATCAAGGTGATGTCGAAGCTCGACATCGCCGAGAAGCGCTTGCCGCAGGATGGCCGCATCTCGCTGCGCGTTGCGGGGCGGGCCGTCGACGTGCGCGTGTCGACGATGCCGTCCGGACACGGCGAGCGGGTGGTGCTGCGCCTGCTGGACAAGCACGCAGGCCGGCTGGACCTCAGCCACCTCGGCATGGATGCACGCACGCAGGCGACCATGGACGCGCTGATCCACAAGCCGCACGGGATCATCCTGGTGACCGGACCGACCGGCTCGGGCAAGACCACGACCCTGTACGCGGCGCTGGAACGGATCAACGACAACACCCGCAACATCATGACCGTCGAGGATCCGATCGAGTACTACATCGACGGCATCGGTCAGTCACAGGTCAACACCAAGGTCGAGATGACCTTCGCTCGCGGCCTGCGGGCGATTCTGCGCCAGGATCCGGACGTCGTGATGGTCGGCGAGATCCGCGACCTCGAGACCGCGGAAATCGCGGTCCAGGCCAGCCTGACCGGCCATCTCGTGCTGTCGACCCTGCATACCAACACCGCGGTCGGCGCCGTGACGCGGCTGCGCGACATGGGCGTAGAGCCCTTCCTGCTGTCGTCCAGCCTCATCGGCGTGCTCGCACAACGGCTGGTGCGCCTGCTGGATCCGGCGACCAAGGAGGCCTACCGCGCCAGCGACTACGAGTGCAGCGTGCTCGGCGTCGATCCTGCGGACCCGCCGACCCTGTACCGCGTGCCGGACGGCCTGTCCGCCGGCGAGGGCTACCGCGGCCGCACGGGCATCTATGAACTGGTGCCGATCGACGACAGCATCCGCACGATGATCCACGACGGCGCGGGCGAGCACGAACTGGAACGCTATGCGCGCACCCTGAGCCCCAGCATCCGTGACGATGGCTTGCGCAAGGTGCTTGCCGGGGATACGACGCTGGAGGAAGTGCTCCGGGTCACGCGCGGCGACTGATGGCGGCATTCGAATACACGGCGGTCGGACCCGACGGCCGGCAGCGCAAGGGCATCATCGAGGGCGACACCGCGCGGCAGGTCCGCCAGCAGCTGCGCGAGCAGCAACTGCTGCCGCTCAGCGTCGCCGAGATCGCACGCAAGGAGCGCGGCGCGCGGCCGCGCCTCAGCTTGCGGCGCTCGCTGTCGGCCACCGATCTCGCGCTGATCACACGCCAACTCGCGACGCTGATTCATTCCGCCATGCCGCTGGAAGAAGCGCTGCAGGCGATCGGCGAACAGAGCGATCAGCCGCGCGTGAAGAGCGTGGTGCTCGGCGTGCGCGCCAAGGTCATGGAGGGCCACAGCCTGGCCGACGCGCTCGCCGAGTTTCCGCGGGCCTTTCCGGAACTGTATCGGGCGACGATTGCAGCCGGTGAACAATCGGGCCACATGGAGGCCGTGCTGGAGCGCCTCGCCGATTACACGGAAAGCCGCCAGGCGTTGCGCCAGCGGATCCTGAACGCGATGATCTACCCGGTCGTGCTGACCGTGCTGGCGCTGGGGATCGTCAGCCTGATGCTCGTCTACGTGGTGCCGAAAGTCGTCGGCGTCTTTGCCAGCAGCGGTCAGGAACTGCCGGCCCTGACCCGCTACCTGATCGCGACCAGCGACTTCCTGCGGGCCTGGGGCTGGCTCTTGCTGCTCGGCATCGCGGCCGGCGGCTGGGGTTTCAGCCGGCTCCTGCGGCGGCGCGAATTTCGCCGGCGGGTCGACCTGGCGCTGCTGCGGCTGCCGGTCATCGGCCGCCTGGTGCGCGGCTTCAACACGGCGCGATTCACACGCACGCTGGCAATCCTCAGCGGCAGCGGCGTATCCGTGCTGGAAGCACTGCGGATTTCGGCCCAGGTCGTGACCAGCCTGCCGATGCAGGAGACCGTCGAAAACGCCACGGCGCGCGTGCGCGAAGGCGCCTCCATCGGGCGCTCGCTGGCGGCCGGCGGATATTTCCCCCCACTATGCATCCACCTGATCAGCAGCGGTGAGGCCAGCGGCCAGCTCGAGGCCATGCTGGAACGCGCAGCAAACAACCAGGAACGGGAAATGGACGGCCTGATCGCCGCGCTGCTCGGCATCCTGGAGCCGGCCCTGATCATCGCGATGGGGGTCGTGGTCCTGCTGATCGTGCTGGCGATCCTGCTGCCGATCTTCGAACTGAATCAGTTGATCCGCTGACCGGCCGGCGGCGCGACGCCCGGCGCTGCCGGTTCCGCCCTGCAGCGCAGTCGGCCTGGCGGCACTGCGTCACGTTTTCCCCGATCGGCGCTTGCAGGGTGGAACAATTCGCTCTATAAGGGCGCGAGCAGGCTTGCTTTTGAACATAAGCGGCGTGACGCAACGGGGAGCCGTGCGCCGCGGTTTGAAGGGAGACAGCCAATGCGCGACGTGGAGCTTGACGACGAGCTGGACGAGGACCCGGAACTCGCCGAGAACGAAGACGGCGAAGAGTCGAGCAGCGACAATGTCGGCGAAACCTCGGTCGAGATCAATGTCGACGAGCTGATCGCCGAGATGGAGGCGGAAGGCATCCGCACCGATCACCTGCACGGCAACTATGCGCGCCGCCGGCTCGAAGAGCTGATGGAACAGCGGCGCCTGGCCCGGGAACTCGGCGACTTCGACGATCTCGACTTCGAAGACTGACGCTCAACGAAAGTCGCGGCTCTGCCCCGGCAACCGACCCAGCAGCCCGCTGAGATCCTGCAGGCGGCGAGCCACGATGTGCACCACCTCGCCCTGGCGCTGCAGCCTGCCCTGCACCGCCAGCAGCCGCGCGTTCAGCAATTCCCGTCGCTGGCGGTTCGCCAGCCTCTCCCAGACGATCAGGTTCAGATAACCGGTCTCGTCTTCCAGCGTCACGAAGACCACACCGGCCGCACTGCCCGGCCGCTGGCGCGTAATGACCAGACCGGCAGCGCGCACGGCGCTGCCATCCGGCAATGCCAGGACCTCGCGGGCACTCAGGCAGGCACGCTGCGCGAGCGAATCGCGCAGCAGCCCCAGCGGGTGCCCCTGGAGACTGAAGCCGAGATGCCGGTAGTCGGCCAGCATCGCCTCGCCGGCCCTTGGTGCGCGCAACAACGGCCGGCCCTCGGCAATGCGGCAGCCATGCAGCAAGGACCGCCCGGCTTCCAGCCCGGCCACCTGCCAGCGGGCCAGGTGCCGGTGCCCCGCCAGCGCCGCCAGCGCACCGGCGCCGGCCAGTGCTGCGAGATCGCGCCGGTCCAGCCGGGCGCGATCGGCCAGGTCCTGCAGATCGGTGAAGGCCGCCTCGGCAGCTGCGGCCCGGATCCGTTCGGCCCCCGCCGTAGACAGTCCCCGGACCATGCGCAGGCCCAGGCGCAGCGACGGCTCACCGCCACCAGCCCCTTGCAGGCTGCAATCGTTTTCGCTGTGCTGTACGTCGACCGGCAGAATGCGCACGCCGTGTTCGCGCGCATTGCGCAGCAGCTGGGCCGGCGCATAGAAGCCCATCGGCTGGCTGTTCAGCAAGGCGCAGAAAAAGGCCGCGGGTTCGTGGCATTTCAACCAGGCCGACACATAGACCAGCAGGGCGAAACTGGCCGCATGCGACTCCGGAAAGCCATACTCGCCGAAACCGCGGATCTGCTGGCAGATCTGGTCGGCAAACGCCGGGCAATAGCCACGCTCGCGCAGGCCGTTCCTGAGCCGCTGTTCGAACGGGCCGAGGTCGCCGCGGCGACGCCAGGCAGCCATCGCGCGGCGCAGCTGATCGGCCTCACCGGGACTGAAGCCGGCCGCCACGATCGCCAGCGACATGACCTGTTCCTGGAAGATCGGCACGCCGAGCGTCCGCTCCAGCACAGCTTTGACCGCTTCGCTGGGATAGCTGACCGGCTCCTCGCCGTTCCGCCGCCGCAGGTAGGGGTGCACCATGTCGCCCTGGATCGGGCCGGGGCGGATGATGGCCACTTCGATGACCAGGTCGTAGTAGCAGCGTGGCCGCAGGCGCGGCAGCATCGCCATCTGCGCGCGCGACTCGACCTGAAAGACCCCGATGCTGTCGGCCCGGCAGAGCATGTCGTAGACCGCCGGGTCTTCCGGCGGGATGTCCGCCACCGTCAAGGTGGAACCGCGCCAGCCGTTGACCAGCTCCAGGCAGCGGCGGATCGCCGTCAACATGCCCAGAGCCAGCACGTCGACTTTCAACAGGCCCAGCTCGTCGAGATCGTCCTTGTCCCACTGGATCACGCTGCGCCCGGGCATGGCGGCGTTTTCGACCGGCACCATCGCCGACAGCGGGCCGCGCGAGATCACGAAGCCACCGACATGCTGCGACAGGTGCCGCGGGAAACCGATCAGCTCGTTGGCCAGCACCAGCAGGCGATGCAGGACCGGGGCCGTCGGATCCAGGCCGGCCTCGCGCAGGCGCGCCGGATCGATCTCGCGGCCGTCCCACCACTGCATCGCCCGGGCCATGCGCCCGAGCTGCAGAGCCTCCAGCCCCAGGGCCTTGCCCAGATCGCGGATCGCGCTGCGCGGACAGTAGCGGATCACGGTCGCGGTCAGCGCGGCACGCTCCCGCCCGTACTTGCGGTAGAGGTACTGGATGACCTCTTCGCGGCGCTCGTGCTCGAAGTCCACGTCGATATCCGGTGGCTCGTTGCGCTCCCGGGAAATGAAACGCTCGACCAGCATCGACATGCGCGCGGGATCGACCTCGGTGATGCCGAGGCAATAACAGACGGCGGAATTGGCCGCGGAGCCGCGGCCCTGGCACAGGATGCCGCGACGGCGGGCAAAACTGACGATGTCGTGCACCGTCAGGAAATACGGCTCGTAGCGTAGCTCGCCGATCAGTGCCAGCTCGTGTTCGACCAGCCGCCGGACCTTCGCCGGCATGCCGCCGGGCCAGCGCCGCGCCGCGCCGGCCTCGGTCAGTTTCCGCAGCCAGCTGCCGGCGCTTTCTCCGACCGGCACCAATTCGTCCGGGTACTCATAGCGCAGCTCGTCCAGGGAAAAATCGATCTGCCGCGCGATTCTCAGCGTCTCGCTCAACAATGCCGGCGGGTAGAGATCGGCCAGCCGCGCGCGGCTGCGCAAGTGCCGCTCGCCGTTCGGAAACAGCGCCCGGCCGGCGGCTGCCACCGTCGTTTTCAGGCGGATGGCCGTGAGCGCGTCCTGCAGCGCGCGCCGGCCGCGGCGATGCATGTGCACATCGCCGGCGGCCACCAGCGGCAGGCCCGCAGCGGCGGCCAGTGCCTGCAGCTGCTGCAGCCGGGCACGGTCGTCCGGACCGGCCAGCAGTTCGACGGCCAGCCAGGCACGACCCGGGAAATATCGCCGGAACCAGCGTGCGTCCGCCGGTGCCGGGTCCGCCGGCGGCAGCCACAGCGCCAGGCAATCGTCGAGGTCTGTCTCCAGCGCTGTGCGCGGGAGCCGGTAAGCCCCCTTCGGTGCTGCCCGGCGACCGCGGGTGATCAGCTGGCAGAGCTGACCATAGCCCCGGCGGTTGCGCGCCAGCAGGACCAGGCGCAGGCCATCGCTCAGGCGCAGTTCGGCACCGGCGATCAGCTGCAACGGCCGCCCGCGGGCGGCCACCTGCGCGCGCACCAGCCCGGCCACCGAGCATTCGTCGGTCAGTGCCAGCGCTGCATAGCCCAGCTCGACGGCCCGGGCGATCAGTTCCTCCGGGTGCGAGGCACCGCGCAGGAAGCTGAAGTTGCTGAGGCAATGCAGCTCCGCATAGCCCGGCAAGGCACTGCCGGCGGACATCAGCCGAACAGGCCGTGCAGGTACCAGCGACCGTCGCGCAGATCCCGGTACAGCCACAGCAGCCGGCCCTGCCGGCTGCGCGCCACATAGTAATCCCGCCGGATGTCCCGGCCGTCCCACCAGCCGCTCTCGATGCGCTCCGGACCGCGCAGCAGTTCCAGCGGACCGGCCTGCAGCGGCCGCCCCGCCCGGCTCGCCAGCCGTCGCGGTACCGGCAGCAGCCATGCCGGGCGGGGCGGGTCACCGGCGGCCACCGGATTGCTCCGGCGCAAGCGGGGTGCGACGGCACGCGATGCATATTCGGGACGATGCTCGCCGGCGACCCGCAGGCCCTGCACCGCTTCCCGGCCCAGCCGGGCCTGCAGGCGCTCCAGCAGGGCCTTCAGTTCGGCCTCGCCGGCCGGCCGCGAGGCGCTGTCCTGGACGCTGAACAGGCCGGCGCTCGGGGCCGCTGAGCCGGGATGCAGCCGAGCCTGCAGCACCAGCGCCGTCACCGCCGCCGGCAAGGCCGCTGTCTCGAGCCGGAGGCGCAGCAGCTCCAGCAGACGCTGCGTGTCACCGCTCTCGCGCAGCAGGCGCAGCTGCAGCAGGCTGGCCGGTTGCCGCGCATGTTCCAGCCTCAGCCACAGGCCGCGGACGACGCGCTGGCGCTGGCGCAGGCGCTGCTGCAGGGCTCGCAGCGACGCAGCGACGGCCGCCATGAGCGGCGCCTGCTCGGCAGTCGCAACTGGCAGTTCCAGGCGATGCCGGAACAGCGGCTCCGGTCGGTAGCGTGGCCGTGGGTCCGGAGTCCGCCCGTAGGCCTGGTCCAGCTCCAGCAGGCAATCGGCCCCGAAACGCCTGGCCAGGGCCGCCCGCGGCAACCGCACGCAATCGCCGAGGCGGCGCACGCCCATGGACCGCAGGGCTTCGCAGCGGGCCGATGGCCAAGGCAGGCTGGCGATCGGCAAAGCGGCCAGTTCGCTGGCGAGGCACTCGACCGTGGTCACGACGCGTTCCCGGCCAGCCAGCGCCAGCCAGAAAGCGGCCCGCGGCCACGGCGCCACCGCGATCCGGGGCGCATGACCCAGTTCCGCACAGGCCGCGCGCAGGCGCGCCGCGATGCCGGGCGGTGATCCGAACAGGCGCTGGCTACCACCGATCTCCAGCAGAATCGCGGCCGGGGACAGCGGACTGACGTGATCCGTGAAGAGCAGAGCTGCATCCCCCAGGCGCCGCAAGGCCGCGGTCTCAGCTGCGGTGTCCCGGGGCAACAGTCGCAGGCGCGGCAGCAAGGCCTGCGCGGCAGCGACCGGCATGCCGGCGCGCACGCCGGCGCGCCGCGCACCGGCATTGCAAACCGCCACTCGCCCGTGCCGGTCGGCGTCGAGCACCGCCAGCGGTGTGGCCGCATCAGCCTCGGCGAGCACTTCCAGCGGCAACTGTGGAAACTGCAAGCACAGCCAGAGCCGTCCCCGCGCCATTGCCGGTGCCGCTGCGGCAGAAGCCGCTGCCTGCGCGACCGCGGCCAGCCGCCGGCGCGACGATCGCCCCGGCGCGGCGGCGGGAAACAGCCTTCCTTGCCGGGGCCCGGCCGGCATGCTCAGCAGTCCAGCAGCAGGCGCCGTGGCCGACCGCCTCGCTGCTTGAGAATATCCAGCTGCAGGCGGCCATCGGCAGCCGTCGCCAGGCGCAGCCGCAGCCCGGCCGGCGAGCGTTGCCGGTGCCGGCGTTCGGAACGCAGCAGCACGAGCCAGCAAGCGCTGGCGGCCGCGGCCAGCCGCAGGCGGCGCAGCGCGACGCGGTCGGCCGCGCCACAGAAAGCTAATATGGCACTGAAGCAATAGCTCTCAAGTGATTGTTCAATAGACCATAAAAGCGCATTTCTCCCATTGCTGCGCAGGACCAGCAGCCGGGAGAGATCGAGCCCTGCCCCCCGCAGGCCGGGCGCATAGGGGCAGTAGGGCGGATCGGCGAACAGCAACCAGCCGGCGGGCGCCGGCGCGCGGCTCAGCCGGGCCAGGGCCGGCAACAGCAGGCGGAATTCGCCGAGTCCCCATTCCGGCACCAGCAGTTCATTGACTTCCCCGAGCGGCCAGCCGCCGCCGAGTGCCGCATCCAGTTCCGGGAAGCCGGTGGGCAGCACCGGCCGCGAACCGGCGGCTTGCCGGCGGCCCTGCCAGATGCCGGGATGAGCCAGCAGGGCCTGGATGGGATGCCTCGAAGACATTCTTGTTATGCAGCTTGTCCGGCGGCTTCAGTTCAGCATCGGCATGCCATTCCGCAACAGGCCGACGACGACACCCTCGATCACCATGTGCTGCTCGCGCAGGTCCACCCGGATCGGCTCGAACTCGCTGTTTTCCGGCAGCAGCCAGACATAGCGCCCGTCCTGGCGGTAACGCTTGACCGTGACCTCGTCCTCCAGGCGTGCCACGACGATCTGGCCGTTGCGCACTTCCGGGGAGCGGTGCACGGCGACGAGGTCGCCATCGAGAATCCCGGCATCGCGCATGCTCATGCCCTGCACCCGCAACAGGAAATGCGGTTTCGGGCTGAATAGCGAGGTGTCGATGCGGTAATGCGCCTCGACGTTTTCCTCGGCGAGGATCGGATGGCCCGCCGCAACCCGCCCGACCAGTGGCAAGCCGAGCTGCTCGCGCAGGCAGTCCTTCAGGCGGATCCCACGCGAGGTGCCGGGCAGCAGCTCCAGCGCGCCCTTGCGCTGCAGGGCGCGCAGGTGCTCTTCTGCGGCATTCGCCGAGCGGAAACCGAGCGCCCGCGCGATTTCAGCCCGCGTCGGCGGCAGGCCGGTGGCCTCGATGCAATCCTGGATGAAGGCGAGGATTTCGCCCTGCCGGGGGGTGAGCTGCTCCATGCTCATCACCTGTGTTTTTGATCAGTACTGTAATCATATACAGCTACCGGACAGATGCAAGCCCCGGCGGCGGCGGCGCGTTCCCCCCCCGGCGCCGGCGCGCTCTGCGAAGGCCTGTCAATCCGCAACTGCCGCAAGCCTGAAAGCCTTGCGCTGATTGCGATTTAACAATGTATGCTTCATCATTGCCGCGTCTAAGGGAGGGTCGCCGACAAGGTTCTCTCTGCGTAGGCAGTTTTTTTCACAGTTGAGGACTTACTTAAATGAGCAACAGACTCCAGACCGCAGCAAGGCTGAGCGCCGTCGCGATCATCATGCTGCTGACCACCGGCTGCGCTGCTGAACTGCAGCGCCAGGTAGACGAGCTGAATGCCAAGGTGGACCGCATCGCAGCCGATGCCAGCGCCGCCCGCTCCGCTGCCGACGCTGCGACGGCGAGCGCTTCCGAAGCGCGGCAGATGGCCTCCGGTGCGCAGAGCACGGCGAATCAGGCCCTGAATGCGGCCAACCAGTCGCAGGCCTGCTGTGACGCAACCAACGAGAAGATCGACCGGATGTTCCAGCGCAGCCAGTCCAAGTAAGGACTGCTGCCAGCGATTCAGGCCGCAGCCCGCGAGGGCTGCGGCCTTTTTCTTGCTCGCGTGCCGCCGGCCGCGGCTTGCGCTAAGGTTCCGTCTCGACCCTGATGGAGCCAACCCGTGTCTTTCCTGCCCTCCTCGCCCGAACTGACCAACCTGACCGACGTCTTCCGGCAATACCCGCGGCGCGCCCGGCTGATGCTGCTGCTGATCGACGACATCCTGCGCGGCGAGTCGCCACTGACGGTCGCCGAGCGGGAACTGATCTTCGCCTATGGTTCCGGTCAGAACGCCTGCAATTTCTGCTATCACTCGCACCGGCCCGTGGCCGCTGCATTCGGCATCGACGAGACGGTTTTCGACGAGCTGATGGAAGACATCGACACGGCCTCGATAGACGAACGCCTGAAACCGATCCTGCACTTCGTCCGCAAGCTGACGCAGACGCCGAGTCGCATGACGCAGGCGGACGCCGACGCGATCTTCGCCGCGGGCTGGGACGAACAGGCCTTCGTGGACATCGTCAGCATCTGCGCGATCCAGAACTTCTTCAATCGCTTCGTCGATGGCATCGGGATCGACGTCGACGATGAAACCGCGCGGCGGACCGGCGCAGCGCTGCTGCCGACGATCGGCTACGCCGGCATCGCCGAGCGCCTGCCGGCCGAGGAACCGCAGGCCGGCTGAGGCCGGCGGCCCGGCTCAGTTCGATCCGGCCTCGGCCACCGTGGCCGGCTGCTCGCCGGCGGCGCGACCGATCGCGACCGGCAGGCCGCGGTGTTCCGCATACACCCGCTCGATCAGTGCCCAGTCGACCTCGGCAGGCCGCTCGCGGGTCGCGGCCACATACAGGGAGGTGATGGCCGTCAAACCCTGCGCCGCGCGCTCGCTGTCCTCGGGCAGCGGCGGATGCACTTCCAGCAGCAGTTGCTCGCCCCGCCAGCCCAGCTTGTAGGGCTGGTTCACGATCTGCACGGGCGTATCGAGCGGGATGCGCGGAAACAGCCAGTCGATGTCCTCGGGAAACATGCGAATGCAGCCATGGGTCACGCGCATGCCCACGCCGGCCGGACGGTTGGTGCCGTGGATCAGGTAACCGGGCAGACTCAGGCGCAGCGCGTAGGCGCCCAGCGGGTTCTTCGGCCCCGGCGGCACGACCCGTGGCAGCCGCCGCCCTTCGGCGGCGTATTCCTCGCGTACCGACGCCGGTGGATACCAGGCCGGATTGCGGACCTTCGAAACGATGCGCGCGCGGCCCACCGGCGTGGACCAGTCCTGGCGGCCGATGCTGATCGGGAAGCTGGCCACGCGCTGCGGACCGTCCCCCGGCGGGAAATAATAGAGGCGGAACTCGGCGACATTGACGACCAACCCTTCGCGCCGGGCCACCGGCAGCACGAACTGCGATGGCAGCCGGATGACCGTGCCCTCGCCCGGCAGCCACGGGTCGACACCGGGATTGGCGAGCAGCAATTCCTCGTAACCGAGCCCATGGCGCCGCCCGATGTCGACCAGGGTGTCTTCGTAGACGGCCGTGATCTCGGCCGCTTCGCCGATCACGTCGTCGCCCGGCGGCAAGGGGTAGAACTCGGCCAAGGCTGCGGCCGGCAGCAGCAGCGCGATGGCCAGCGAGCGGCAACAGGCGGGCAGGCGAACGGTGGCGGTCGGAAGCATCACAGGCGGCCGAGCATAGGGATTGCGACAGCATAGGCCATCGCCGTGATCAGCACTATGCCGACGAGATTGAGACGCAGGCCAGCGCGGCTCATGGCCGCGATGCCGACCTGTCCGGAACCGAAGACGATGGCATTCGGCGGCGTCGCCACCGGCAGCATGAAGGCGCAACTCGCCGCCAGGCCGGCCGGCACGATCAGCAGCAGCGGGTCCAGCTGCAGTCCCAGGGCGACCGCGTACAGCAGCGGGACCAGTGTCGCGGTCGTGGCGGTATTGCTGGTGATCTCGGTGAGGAAGATCACCATGCTGGTCACGGCCAGCACGATCAGGATCGGCGGCAGACTGCCGAGGGCCGCCGCCTGGGTGCCCAGATAGCGACTGAAACCGCTGTCGTCCAGCGCCGCCGCCAGCGTCAGCCCGCCGCCGAACAGGACCAGCAGGCCCCAGGGCAGGCGCACCGCGGTTTCCCAGTCCATCAGCGCACGCCGCGGCCGGCCACCGGCCGGCAGGATGAACAGGCCGATCGCGGCGATGATCGCGATGCCGGCATCGCTGAGCCCAGCCAGCGGCCGCCAGCCACCGAGGCTGACATCCGCCAGCAGCGGCCGCGTGATCCACGCCAGCGCGGTCAGCAGGAAGACCAGCAGCGTGCGGCGCTCGCCACTGGACATCGGCTGCTGGGCGGCCGCGAGTTCGGCGATCGCCGCCTGCATGCCGGCGATCGACGTCCGCGGCAACGGAAAGATCCGCCGCACGAGCAGCCACCAGCAGCAGGGCAGGAACAGCAGCACGACCGGGACGCCGACCAGCATCCAGTCGAGGAAGCCGATCTCGACGCCCATGCGGCTCTCGATGAAGGAGACCAGAAAGAGATTGGGCGCCGTGCCGACGATCGTGCCGAGACCGCCGATGGACGCGGCGTAGGCGATCCCGAGCAGCAGGCAGTGCCCGAGCTGCGATTGCCCGGACTCCGCCGCGGCGCCGGCCTTGGCCGTCGCGAGTCGCAACACGCTCAGGGCCACCGGCAACAGCATGATCGTCGTGGCCGTGTTCGTCACCCACATGCTCAGCCCGGCCGAGACCGCCATGAAGGCCGCGACGATCCGTCCGGGCCGCGTGCCGACCATGCCGAGGACCGCCAGTGCCAGGCGCCGGTGCACGCCCCAGCGTTCCAGCGCCAGGGCGACGATGAAACCGCCGAGAAACAGGTAGATGAGCTTGTGCCCATAACTGAGCGCGGTCTGTTCGATGCTGCTGACCCCCAGCAAGGGAAAAGCAGCCAGCGGCAGCAGCGCCGTCACGTAGACCGGAATCGCCTCGCTCAGCCACCATACCGCCATCCAGGCGCCGACCGCGGCCGCGCCACGGGCGGCCGGGCTCAGTGGCAACAACTCGCCGCCAGCGCCGGCATACTCGGCGGGGAGGCTGGCATGCACGATCAAGGCCGCCAGTGGGCCCAGCAACAGCCCGGCCTGGCGCAGGCGACCGGCCATCAGAAGCGGATCAGGGCCGAACCCCAGGTAAAGCCGCCGCCGAAAGTCTCCAGCAGCAGGAGCTCGCCGCGCTGGATGCGGCCGTCGCGCACGGCCTGGTCGAGCGCCAGCGGCACCGAGGCAGCGGAGGTATTGCCGTGTTCCTGCACCGTCACGACGACCTTGTCCATCGGCATGTCGAGTCGCCGCGCCGTGGCCTGGATGATGCGGATATTCGCCTGGTGTGGCACCAGCCAGTCGATCTCGTGGTGATCCAGGTCGTTCGCCCGCAGCGTTTCCTCGACGACGTTCTCCAGCGTCTTGACTGCCACCTTGAACACCTCGTTGCCCTTCATCTGGATGAACGGGCCCTCGGTGTCATCGGGCCGCCGCTGTCGCGAAGTGCCGTAAGGGTTGTACAGCAGATCCCAGTAGCGCCCGTCGGCGCCGAGGTGGCAGGAGAGGATGCCGGGCGCCTGGTCCGCTTGCAGAATCGCGGCGCCGGCGCCGTCGCCAAAGATCACGCAGGTGCCGCGGTCTTCCCAGTCGACTATGCGCGACAGGGTCTCGGCGCCAATGACCAGCGCACAGCGCGCCGCACCGCTGGTGACGTAGCGGTCGGCGATGCTTAGCCCGTAGATGAAGCCGCTGCAGGCGGTCTCGACGCTGAATGCCGGACAGCCGTGGATATCCAGGCGCTGCTGCAGCAGGCAGCCGACGTTCGGGAACACGAGATCCGGGGTGGTCGTACCGACGACGATGAAATCGATGTCCGCCGGGCCGACCCCGGCCGCCTCCATGGCCCGGCGCGCCGCCTGCTCCGCCAGATCGGTCGTAGTCTGGTCATCGGCAGCGATGTGCCGGCGCTCAATGCCGGTCCGGCTGCGAATCCATTCATCGCTCGTGTCGACCATCTTTTCGAGGTCGGCATTGCTCAGCACGCGTTCCGGCAGGTAGCTGCCGGTCCCGGTAATCCTGGCGTATATCCGATCGTTCACGTTCATCCCTGGTGTGGCTGTTCTTCCAGCAGGCGGCGAATCTGGTCCGGAACGCGCTTTTCGACTTCCAGCATGGCCACGCGAATGGCCTGCTGAAATGCCAGCGAATCGGCGCCGCCGTGACTCTTGATGACGATGCCGTTCAGGCCGACCAGGCTGGCCCCGTTATAGCGGCGGGGATCCAGCCGCCGCTTGAGCGAACGCAGCACCGGCAACGCCACCAGCCCCGCGAGACGGCCGTAGAGGCTGCCACGGAATTCGCTTTCCAGGAAATGCGCGACCAGCTTGGCCGTGCCCTCCATGGTCTTCAGCGCGATGTTGCCGCTGAAGCCGTCGCAGACGACCACGTCGGCGGTCTGATCCGGAATCGCGTCACCTTCGATGAAGCCGATGTAGTTCAGGCTGCTGTCCTGGAGCAGCCGCGCAGCTTCCCGGACCACGTTGTTGCCCTTGATGTCTTCCTCGCCGATGTTCAACAGGCCGACGCGAGGCCGCGCAATGTTCTCGATATCATGGACGACGACGGAGCCCATGATCGCGAACTGGAACAGATGCTCGGCCGTGCAGTCCGAGTTGGCGCCGAGGTCCAGCATGTAGGTGCGGCCGTGCTTGGTCGGCACGATCGCCATGATCGCCGGCCGGTCGATGCCGGGCAGCGTCTTCAGCACGAAGCGGCCCGTCGCCATCAGCGCGCCGGTATTGCCGGCGCTGACGCAGGCTGCCGCCTGGCCCTCTTTTACCAGGTTGATCGCCACGCGCATGGACGATTGCTTTTTCTTGCGCAGGGCTTCGGCCGGCGGCTCGTCCATGCCCACGACCTCCGCTGCATGCACGATGCCGAGTCGCGCGGGGGGCTCGGCGCCGTCGAGCGCATTGCGGATCTGCTCCTCCCGCCCGACCAGGATCAGCCGCAGCTGCGGCCAGGCCTCGAGAGCGGCCAGGGCTGCGGGCACGGCCACCTCGACGCCGCGGTCGCCGCCCATGGCATCGACGGCGATGGTCACGCTTGCTGACACTGTGTTCCCCGTTGCCGGCACCGCGACCGCGGCGGGCCGCGGCGGCCACCGGCGGTTCAGGAGCCGCCGGCTTCCGCGACCGCCTTACTCGAGATCGGCGTCGTCGACCGGGGTCTCGACAACGCGCCGGCCCCGGTAGTAGCCATCGGGACTGACGTGGTGCCGGCGATGAGTCTCGCCTGAGACCGGCTCCACCGACAAGGCCGGTTTGGCCAGCGCGTCATGCGCGCGCCGCATGCCGCGCTTCGACGGCGTCTTGCGATTCTGTTGAACAGCCATGTCTCGTGCTCTCCTGCAAGAAATGTTTTCAGCGTCCCCGGGCCAGCAGCTCCTGCAGGCCGGCGAACGGGCGATGTGTGTCCGCGGCGGCGCCGTCCGGCTCACCGTCACCGGCCGCGGACGCACGACAAGCAGCGCCCTTCGCGTGCCGCGGTACCAGTGGCGCGGCAGCCAGCAATTCATCCTCCATGGCCCGGAACAGGGGCAGTTCGCCCGCCTCCAGCAACAGGCTGTCGAAGGGGTCGTCCAGAGCCTGTGCGGCGGCCTCGTCTTCGACGACGACCAGCCGGACGGCCAGCTGAACGGGCCAGCGCACTGCCCCCAGGCAGCGCTGGCAGGCCAACCACAGCTCACCGCTGAGTTCCGCTTCCAGGCACAGCCGGTCCGCGGCGTCGACGACGAAGCGGCCGTCCAGCGTTACGTTGCTCTGCTGCTCCCCGGCCAGCAATTCCGCGAGACGGGGCATCGCTGCCAGCGGCAATGCCCGGCGCTCGTGGCTGCCGCTCAGCGCGAGTGCGCGCAGCCGCGACGCCGCGATACGTTCCGTCAGCATAATCGGCCTAGTTTAGTAAGCGCCTGATCTTGTGTCAAAATCAGCGGCGACACTGGACGCCACCCACCGCCATGAGCGCCTCGCCGGAACTGGTTCTCGCATCGACTTCCCCCTACCGTCGCGCGCTGCTGGCACGGCTGCTTACCGTGCCGTTTCGTGTGATCGACCCGCAGATCGACGAGACACCGGCGCCCGGCGAGCCCGCGGCGGCGCTGGCGGCGCGGCTGGCGGCGGCCAAGGCGCGCGCCGGCCTGTCCGCGGGGTGCCGGCAGTTGCTGATCGGCAGCGACCAGGTCGCCGAACGCGACGGCACGGTGCTGGGCAAGCCGGGCGACCCGGCCGCCGCCCGTCGGCAACTGCTGGACAGCAGCGGCCGTTGCCTGACCTTTCACACGGCGGTTTGCGTGCTCGACAGTGCCAGCGGCCAGGCCGCCACGCATGTCGACCGGACGACCGTGCGCTTCCGCCAGCTGCAGCCCGACGAGATCGACCGCTACCTGGCGCGCGAGCCGGCCTGGGACTGCGCCGGCAGCTTCAAGTCCGAGGGGCTCGGCATCAGCCTGATGGCATCGATCGAGACTCGCGACCCGACGGCCCTGCAAGGCCTGCCGCTGATCTGGCTGGCTCAGGCCCTCCGGGATTTCGGCCTGCCACTGCCCTGAGGTTCACTGGCCGGCGGCGGCGAGCGCCGCGAGAGTCGCTTGCAGGGCGTCGTCCAGCGGCGCTTCGCAACGCAGGACCAGACCGCTGCGCGGATGCTCGAAACTGATCGCGGCCGCGTGCAAGCCCATCCGCTTCAGGCCCAGCGCGGCGGCGGTCTCCATCGCGGCCTCGCCACCGTAACGCGGGTCGCCGACCACCGGATGCCCGAGCCAGACCGCATGCGCGCGGATCTGGTGCATGCGCCCGGTGTCGATCTGTACCCGGCACCAGCTGGCGCGTCGCCAGACCTGCAGCGGAACGAATCGCGAGCGCGCGATCCGGCCACCGGGGTCCGGCACACTACGCCGCTCGCCAGCGATGCGGACCGTGCGCAGCGGCTGATCGACCGGGCGCTCGCCGCCGCGCCAGCGGCCGCAGAGCAGCGCCAGGTACTCCTTGCGCAACTCCCCGTCACGGAACTGCTGGTGCAGTGCGCGCAGAACCGGACGGCGCCGCGCCAGCACGAGGCAGCCACTCGTTTCGCGATCGAGCCGATGCGCCAGCTCCAGGCCCTCGCCACCATAGCGGCCCGCGCGCAGTAGTTCGATCACGCCCCAGCTGACGCCGCTGCCACCGTGCACGGCCAGCCCGGCCGGCTTGTCGACGACCAGCAGATCCCGGTCGACGTGGAGCAAGCGGCGCTCCAGCCAGGCGACCCGCGCCGGCGGCGGGCCGCCTGGCCCGCGCGCCGCCGCCCGGCGCAGCGGCGGAATCCTCACCTGGTCGCCGCCGGCGAGCCGAGTTTCGGCCCGGCCGCGCCCGCCGTTGATCCGCACCTCGCCCGACCGGATCATGCGGTAGACGCGCGAGCGCGGCACGCCCTTCAGCCGCGCCAGCAGGAAATTGTCGAGGCGCCGGCCGCTCTCGTCCTGCGGCACTTCGACCCAGCGTGCTGTCATCGATTTCTTCATGCGAGCCGGGCAGTTACGGTTTGCCCGCCAGATGGGGCGCTGGTATATTAACCACTGTGCCGCAAGGCGCACGACGGTCCGGCACGCCGGACCTGATTTTTTTGCCCCGGCCCTCACTGGCGAGCGGCCGGGTCCGGGACCCGGTGACGGGTCACCCATGGGCACTCGCTAACCACGGCTCATCTGAGCCGCGTCGATTAGCAACGGTTTCCGAAGGTCCGCCGCATGTCGCTGACAACACTATGGCAGCCGGGTGATGCGTTACAGCAATCGCTGGGCTGCTTGTCGGGCAGCGCGTGGCTGTGGCTGGCGATCGCGGCGCACTGCATCGGCACGCGCGCGTCGCCGGGCCGGCGGTGCTTCGAACTCGGTGCCCCCTTGAACGAACACGCAGGGGCTTATGAAAAGGATGCTCGTCAACGCAACTCAGGAAGAAGAGTTGCGTGTGGCCATGGTCGATGGCCAGAAACTCTACGACCTCGATATCGAGATACCGTCCCGGGCCCAGAAAAAGGCCAACATCTATAAGGGGCGCATCACCCGCATCGAACCCAGCCTGGACGCGGTCTTCGTCGACTATGGCGCCGAGCGCCATGGCTTTCTGCCGCTGAAGGAAATCTCGCCGGAGTATTTTCTCTCCCAGCCCGAGACGGGGCAGCGCGTCAATATCCGCGAGGCTCTCAAGGAAGGCCAGGAGATCGTCGTCCAGGTCGACAAGGAAGAGCGCGGCAGCAAGGGGGCGGCGCTCACGACCTACATCAGCCTCGCCGGCCGCTTCATCGTGCTGATGCCCAACAACCCGCGGGCCGGCGGCGTCTCGCGGCGCATCACGGGCGAAGACCGCGATCTGGTGCGCGACGCCCTGGCCAGCCTGACGCTGCCCGAGGGCATGGGCGTGATCATACGCACGGCCGGCGTGGGCCGCTCCGGGGAAGAACTGAACTGGGATCTGGAATACCTGCTGGGTATCTGGGAAGCGATCAAGCAGGCCGCCATGACCCGCCCTTCCCCCTGCCTGATCTTCCAGGACAGCAACGCGATCATTCGCGCCATACGCGACCACCTGTCAGCCGACGTCGGCGAAATCCTCGTCGACGACCCCGAGGCCTTCGAGGAAGCGCGCGAGTTCATGTCGCACGCGATGCCACACAACCTGAAGAAACTGCGGCTCTACGAGGACGATGTGCCGCTGTTCACGCGCTACCAGATCGAAAGCCAGATCGAGTCGGCATTCGCGCATACCGTGCACCTGCCGTCCGGCGGCAGCATCGTGATCGATCACACCGAGGCGCTGGTGTCGATAGACATCAACTCGGCACGGGCGACCAAGGGCGACGACATCGAGGCGACCGCATTGGCGACGAACCTCGAGGCCGCCGAAGAGATCGCCCGCCAATGCCGCCTGCGCGACCTCGGCGGCCTGCTGGTGATCGATTTCATCGACATGGGACCGCAGAAGAACCAGCGGGAGGTCGAAAACCGGCTGCGCGAGGCCGTGCGCAAGGACCGCGCCCGGGTACAGATCGGCAGGATCTCGCGTTTCGGCCTGCTGGAGATGTCGCGCCAGCGGCTGCGCCCCTCGCTCGGCGAATCGGCGCACCAGGTCTGTCCGCGCTGCAACGGCAGCGGGCACATCCGCAGTGTCGAATCGCTGGCGCTCTCGATACTGCGCCTCGTCGGCGAGGAAGCCCGCAAAGAACGCACCGCCAAGGTCATCGCGCAGTTGCCGGTAGACGTGGCCAACTACCTGCTCAACGAGAAACGCGACTGGATCAGCAAGATCGAGGAACGGGAACAGGTGCAGGTGCTGCTGGTGGCGAATCCGGATCTGGAGACGCCTAACTATTCGATTCGCCGGGTCCGAGACGACCAGACCCTGTTGCCGGAAAACACCGGCGCCAGTTATCAGCTCAGTGACGGCGAAGAAGAAGAGGACGCGGCCCTGGAACTCGCCACCCGGAAACGGCCGAAGCCGGAACAGCCGGCGATCCAGGTCGTCGTGCCGGAAGCGCCGGCGCCGGCGCCGGCGCCACCGCCGCCGCCGGAGGCCGGGTCCGCGACGCGTCCCGGTTTCTTCCCGCGGCTGTGGCGCGCGCTGTT
>RFHQ01000144.1 GCA_003695765.1 Gammaproteobacteria bacterium | reverse complement strand
CTGGCTGGCCGCGCCGTATTCGCTGGTCATGACATAGATCGGCAGGTCGACGAGGTCGACGATCTCGCTGTCGCTCTGGCCGATGCCAGCGGTCTCGACAACGACCAGGTCGAATCCTGCCGCCTTCAGGAAGGCGACTGCGTCGGTCAGCATCGCGCTGGTCGCGAGGTGCTGGCGCCGCGTCGCCATTGAGCGCATGAAGATGTTCGGATTGCGCAGGCTGTTCATGCGGATCCGGTCGCCGAGCAGCGCGCCGCCGGTACGCCGCCGCGTCGGGTCCACGGCGAGCACCGCGATCCGCAGCGCGGGGAAGTACTGCATGAAGCGTGACAGCAGCTCGTCGGTGACGCTGCTCTTGCCGGCGCCGCCGGTGCCGGTGATGCCGATCACCGGCCGTTTGCCGCCAGCCAGGCGCCACTCGCGCCGCAGCCGCGCGAGGCTGTCCTCGTCCAGCGAGCCGTCCTCGATCGCCGACAGCGCCTGGCCGATGCTCAGCGGCTGGTCCAGCGAGATTTCGGGCGGCATCCGCGTCGGCCGCCGGGCCTTGCGGGTGCGTTCGACGAGATCTTCGATCATGCCCGGCAGGCCCATCTGCAGGCCGTCGTGCGGATGATAGATACGCTCGACTCCGTAGGCTTCGAGCGCAGCGATCTCTTCCGGCGTGATCGTGCCGCCGCCGCCGCCGAACACACGGATGTGTTCGGCGCCGAGTTCACGCAGCATGTCGATCATGTAACGGAAGTACTCGTTGTGGCCGCCCTGGTAAGAGCTGACGGCGATACCGTCGGCATCTTCCTGGATCGCGGCATTGACGACCTCGGCGACGCTGCGGTTATGGCCGAGGTGGATGACCTCGCAACCCTGGTCCTGGATCAGGCGCCGCATCAGGTTGATCGCGGCATCGTGCCCGTCGAACAGCGACGCGGCCGTCACGAAACGCAATGGCATCGTCTCCGGCTGGGCCTGGGCGCCACTGCGCACGCGGTCGGCTGATTCACTCATCTGCCTGCTCCCGGGCCGCTGCCTTGCCCGGCGGGGGCAGGCTCAGGCCCATCTGCTGTTTCAGGTCGGCGTGCATCGCGCTGATGCGCGACTGGTCATCGGGCGTCACCAGCCACTGGTAGACGATACCGATGATCGCGGCGCAGAAGTGCCGGGCGACCGACGTGACGTCGACCTCGGCGGACACCTCTCCGTTAGCGATGCCCTTGAGTATCCATTGCTCGACGTCCTGCTGGCGGCGCGCATGGATGTGCGCGATCACCGACTTGAGCGCCGGCTCCGGTCCGACCGAACTGAACCACAGGATATAGAACGCGCGGGTCTTCAGGTCGCCGCGCGAGATGAAGCGCGCGTGCGCGTCGGTGGCGGCGTGGATTGCGGCCAGTCCGACGCGCCGGCCGACCGCGCGGCCGAGTTCGGCGAGCCATTCCTCGCCGATCGCACGCACGACGAAGCGGTAGAGGCCGGCCTTGTTGCCGAAACGATAGCCGGCGAGGCCGCGGCTGTAGCCGGCCCGTTCACCGACTTCCTTCAGCGTGGTGCCGTCGGCGCCTTTTTCGCAGATCAGTTCGACCGCAGCGGCCAGCATGCGCGCGTCGGACTCGGCCGTGCGCTCGGCCTGGGAGCGGGGCGCCTGGGCGGCTGTCTGTCCGGCGGGCATGGCAGGGACTATAGGAAAAATACTTGTTTGAAACAAGCAAGTTTTACCCGAATCGATGGCGTCGGCGAAGCCGGGTCGAAACCACCTTATTGATCAATTACTTGAGACCGATGCCGTCGCCAGGAAGTGGCCGATGCGCTCGGTGGCGACCGCGGCCTCCGGCAGCGCGGGCAGGATCTGGAAGCAATGGAACAGCCCGTCCCAGATCTCCAGTTCGACTGAGTCCCCGGCCTCCCGGGCCCGCAGCGCCAGCCGGCCGCTGTCGCTGAGCAGGATCTCGCGCGATCCGGCCTGGATCAGCAGCGGCGGCAGGCCGGACAGCTCCGCGTACAGCGGCGACACCATCGGGTCGTCGAGTGCCCGGCCGCCGGCATAGGCCGCGGCGCAGGCGTCCAGCGCCACCGGATTTGGAAACACCGGGTCCCAGTTCGCCAGCAGCTGGCGACTGTCGCCGCGACCGGCGAGGTCGGTCCATGGCGAGATCAGGGCCGCGGCGGCGGGTCGCGGCAGGCCCCGTTCCGCGGCGGCCACGAGCAGCGCCAGTGCCAGTCCGCCACCGGCCGAGTCGCCGGCGATCACGATGCGTTCGGGCGGCCAGCCGCGTGCCAGCAGGGCTTCGTAGGCGGCTATGGCATCGTCGATCGCGGCCGGGCAGGGATGTTCCGGGGCCAGCCGGTAGTCGAGCGAAAAGGCGCCGAAGCCGGCGGCCCGGCAGATCGCGGCGGTGATCGGCGCGCTGAGCCGCGCACTGCCGAGTACGTAGGCGCCGCCGTGCAGGTACAGCATGATCGGCCGTGACGGGTCGGGCCGCCGCGCCTCGATCCAGCAGCCGCGCCGACCGGCGAGTTCGGCCGGCTGCAGTTGCGGTCTCGCGGGCAGTTGCTCGAGCAGCGGCGCAAAGGCTTCGTCGGCGAGCCGCCGCAGCTGCTGCGCGCCGGGCGGCTCGCGCGGATCGGCCGCGTCCAGCGGAAAGGCGTCCTGAGCGTAGAACTCGCGCGCGGCCGCGCTCAGTCCGGCCGGCAGGGCTGGCGGTTTCACGCCGGCTTACTTTTCGCCGTTGATGTAACCATCCAGTTCAGCGTGAAAATGGCGCAAGCGAATCTCCTGCTCGCTCCACAGCGGACCTTCGAAGGCTCGCGAATGCAGGCCCTGCTGCACGATCGGCAGCAGTTCCGAGTCCTGGTCCAGCACCAGGCCGAGGTTCGGCGGCTCGCCGATACCGGTGCGCTCGATGTCCGGGCGAGTCTCGCCGGAGACGTCGGTACCTTCCGGCAGCCCCATCCAGTCCGGCACCTTGTAGCTCGGGTCCGGGCAGGGCCGCCACAGCGTCATGGTGTTGTAGTAGAAGCGTTCCGGGTCGGTCGGGTGCGGCAGGAAACGCATCAGGAACGCGCCTTCGGCATGCAGGCCGATCTGCACGTTCGGAAAGATGCCGGTCGCCCAGCTGTCGGTGAGCTGTCCGTCGAGCAGGTCCGAATAGTCGATGCCGCAGCGTGCAGCCCGTTCGCGCTTCGCCTGCTGGATCACCTGCCGCAGTTCGCGTGCGGAACCGGTGTAGGTGTCCGGATCCATGCCGGCATCGCGCATCATCGAGGCCAGCCCCGCGTCCACCGAGTCCTGGTCGGCGACGCGCGCACTCTTCGCAGCCAAGGGCACGATCATGCGGCTGAAGCCGTTCGGGTACAGGTCGCATTGCACCTGCATGTCGTTCATCACCGTCTGCGTTTCCGGGTGCACGGCATGCAGGTGATAGGTCTCGTAGAAGGCATCGACGCCGGTCTTCCAGTTCGCGGCCCACTCGCTGATGTGATGGCGGACGACGAACATCTCGTCCAGGTGGTAATGCTCTAGATAACCGTCCGGCAGACCGATGAACTCGTCCAGCGGCCCGGCGTTCTCATCCATGTTGATGAAGATCAGCCCGGCCCGGGTCTCGCAGCGCGCGCGCCGCAGGCAGGGACGGTGCGCAACGACTTCCGGGCGGAAAGTTTCCTCGTCGGTGATCCGGATCAGTTCGCCGTCGAGCTTGAACTGCCAGGAGTGAAAAGAGCAGGTGAAGTTCGGCAGCGAGCCGAAGTCGTTGTGCACCAGCCGGTTGCCCCGATGCGGGCAGACGTTGTACAGCGCAACGATGCCGTCCTCCGGCGTCAGGGTGATGATGAAACTCTCCGGACCGATGTCGAAGGTGAAATAGTCTCCGGGCTCGCGCAGGTCGGAGGTCACGCCGGCGATCAGCCAGGTACGCGTCCATAGCCGGTCCCACTCGCGCTGCATCCATTCGCGCGAGAAATACCGTTCCTTGTCGATGCGCCGGATTGGCGGTGCCGGATGCCTGCTCTTGGCCTCGAGGGAATCGGGCGGCGCCTGCTCGTTGACCACCCAGCCTGTCTGCAGGTTGTACGCCATCTGTCTTGCCTCCGCCGCTGCTGGAGCCCGGCCGGCGCCGGGCCTGTCGTGCCGACCCTAGGCTAGGCCAGGCCACGGCCGAAAACAAGCAGACCTGATTGTTTTTTCCGGCTGGAGCGGACACGGGCCGGGCCGCCGCCGCTGCGCTTCGGCCGGCCGGCGTCCGGTCCTGGTCCCGGCCGCAACTGTTGCAGGAATGCGACATGTGCGCCCGATACCGGCCGGTATCCGGCGGCGATCCGTTGGTTCGGCGAAAAACAGTCCGGATTGATTTTTTTTGAATAATGTTTAAAGTCAGCGTCGCGGTCTCCGGTACCGGTTCCGATTGGTGCCGTTGGCCGCGCAGTCCAACACCATGGTGGGGGGAAGATCCGCATGTTCATCGCAAGCCTTTTCGTTCAACGGGCCGGGACCGGCACGGCCGCTCGCCGCGCCAGCCGCTTGGGGCTGGGACTGCTGACGGCCGTCGTGGCGCAGGCCGCCTGGGCCCAGGGCGCGGTCCTGGAAGAGATTCTCGTGACGGCCACCCGGCGCGCCGAGACCGACATCCAGACGACGCCGGTGGCGGTCACGCCGGTCGGTGAGCAGGACATCGAGCGGCTGATTCCGCGCGACCTGCTCGATGTCGCCGCGTACGCGCCGAATGTCTCGGCCGGCAAGCAGCCGGGCTTCAACTCGGCGAACTTTGCGATTCGCGGCGTCGGCCAGAACGGCATCATCCTGTATTTCGAGAATCAGGTCGGTGTCACGGTCGACGACTTCGTCATTCCGCACATCCAGACTGCCAACATCGAGATGCTGGACATCGAGCGCGTGGAAATCCTGCGTGGTCCGCAGGGCACGCTGTTCGGCAAGAACACCACCGGCGGCGTGATCAACGTGAAGACCAAGCGGCCCGACCTGGAGCAGGGCAGCCTCGACTTGCGTGGCAAGTTCGCGAGCTTCGGCCGTTACGAAGGCCAGGCGATCGTCAACGTGCCCTTCGCTGAGAAATTCGCCTTCCGCGCCGCGGCGCTGTACATGAATTCCGACGGTTTCTACCGCAACGGTGCCAAGTACGGGCCGGTCGGTGATCTCGGTGTCGGCTACCCGCTGGTCGGCGCGACCGGCCAGGGCGATGGCTCCAAGGTCGGTGGCGACGACGTGTTCTCCGGGCGCTTCAAGCTGCGCTGGCAGCCGACCGACAACCTGGATATCAATTTCGCCTATGAGATCGTCCGTGACGACGGCGATTCGCCGCCGTCGGTCAACGGCACACCGCCGAACAGCGGCTACCTGTGGAACGTCCTCGGCTTCACGCAGGACGAGGGTGACCCGGTCGAGGTCGCCGCGATCACGAATCGCGAGGACAACCTGCTGCAGATGGGCAGCCGTGGCCACGAGATCGACGTCGATGGCTTCTACCTGAATGTCGACTGGCGGCTGAACGACGATTACACGGTCGTCGGCTTCGTCGGCCGCCGCGAGACCGACTCCTGGCTGCCGAGCACCTATACCGGCGAGGTTGGCCCGGTGTCTTTGTTCGATGCGAACCGCCAGGACGAGCGGGAGACGACGCAGCTGGAATTTCGCATTGCCTCCGACCTCGAGGGTCCGATCAACTGGTTGGCCGGGTTCTTCTACCAGAAGGACGAAACCATCTTCACCGTGGCGCAGACGCTGGGCTTCGTCGATATGACCTTGGACAGCGCCACGATCTTCGGTGATCCCTTGTTCTTCAACAACAACCCGCAGGTGCTGTCGAACGGCCAGGATGCCGAGTCCTGGGCCATCTATGGTGACGCGACCTGGAATGTGAACGACCGGTTCACGGTGGGCGCTGGCCTGCGTTTCACGCACGAGGAAAAGGACTGGACCGGCCGCAACCAGGTGTTCATCCAGGCGCTGGGCGGCGGCTTCGATCCGAATTTCACCTGGCGGGAGCTGGGCGAGCCGCTGGCCGCCGCGGACTTTGACCGCTTTCCCTTTGGGGTCGTGCATGACAGCCAGGATTGGGACGAGCCGACCTGGCGCCTGACGGCCAGCTACCAGCTGACCGATGACCTGTTCACCTATTTCACCTATGCACGTGGCTTCAAGAGCGGCGGTTACAACGACCAGACCGGTACCGGCGGCAACCCGATCGAGCCGATCCAGGCGCGGCCGACCGATCCGGAGACCGCCGACTCCTTCGAGCTGGGCCTGCGCTCGGATCTGCTGGACAACACGTTGCGCTTCAACCTGACCGGTTTCTATGTGAAATACGACGACAGCCAGCAGCAGTTGCTGGCGACGATTTCCGCGGACCGCGACGGTGACGGCATCAACGAGAGCACCTTCCAGGAGACGCGCTTCTTCAATGCGGCGAGCATCGAGGTCTTCGGCATCGAAGTCGAGTCCACCTGGAGAGCGACCGAGCACTTCACGGCGCGCGGCAGCCTCGGTTGGCTGGATGCCAGCTTCGACAAGTTCCAGGCGGATACCGATTTCGACGGGACGATCGACACCGACCTCAGCGGCAACGATGTCGCCCGGGCGCCGGAGATCACGGCCAATCTGGATCTGCTGGTCAACCACAGCGCCTTCAACGGCGAGCTGGAATGGGCTGCCAACATCAACTACGAGGACGAGGCGGTCTATGCCTACACGTCCGTAGCCGATACGCCCGATGGTCTGACTGACTCCCGCACGCTGCTGAACGGTTCGATCACGTACCGGCCCAACGACGGTAACTGGTGGCTGCGCATCTACGGGAAGAACCTCAGCGATGAGCGCTACCGCATCGGCGAGCTGCCGGTCGCGACCCTGTGGGTCATGTCCTTCTACGGTGAGCCCCGCAGCTTCGGTATCGAAGGCGGCGTCGGCTTCACCTGGTGAGTGCCGGCGGTGATGTCACGAGGAGGGCCGGCCCTGTGCCGGCCCTTTTCTTTACGGCGCCATGAAGCCACGGCGCCGGGAAGCCGGGCCGGGCTTGCGCCGCCGCAAGCCCGGGTTCATGCTGGCTGCGCATGACGATAGACGGCGTGGAGAGCCGGGATGAGCAGTGACGGGAAACTGGTCGGCAAGGTCGCCATCATCACCGGCGCGGCCAGCGGCATCGGCCGGGCGACTGCGATCCTGTTCCTGCAGCACGGCGCGCGGGT
>RFHQ01000143.1 GCA_003695765.1 Gammaproteobacteria bacterium | reverse complement strand
GGCCCGCATCATCACCGGCTGCGGCGGCATGGGTCCGAGTTCCTGCGCCTGCACCGACAGCACGGCGCCGAGTCGCGCGCCCAGGGCTGCGGCCAGCGCGGCGGCATTGTCCCGGGCATTGCGCGCGGCCGCCGCGAGGGCCTCGCGGTGCAGGCTGTCGCGGGCGCTGCTGTCCAGCTGCGGCGGCGAGACCTGGTTGACGCCGGCATCGGCGGCCGCTTCGAGCAGCGGGCCGAGCAGGTCCAGATCGTCGAGTTCGACCAGCAGCTCTCGCTGCACCAGGTAGCCGAGCAGCCGCTGCTGGCCGGCCTGCTGGTCCCAGCGATATTCGGGCTGCATGCGAACGCCGGTGGTCTGGATCTTCGCGTCCGGGATGCCGAGCCGCCCGCAGAGGGCGAGAAAGTCGGCGGTGACCTTGCCGGCCTGCTCGCGCGCCGTGGCCAGCGCCGGGTGGCGGGCGATCACCGCCATCGAGATCCGCGCCATGTCGGGCGGCGCGCTGAGGCTCGCGCTGCCGCCCACGGTCACGCTGCGCGGGCCCTCGGCGGCGGCGGCCGTGAAGGCGAGACTCAGGCAGAGCAGCGGCAGGTAAAGGCGGAACATCGTGACCTCCTCGGCGCCCGCGGCAGCGCCCGCACTAGAAAATGGCCTTGGCTGCCACTAACATAGCGGCCCGCCCGCTGGTCCGCAAAGTTGGAGCGATCCCCCGATGCACAGAACGACAGGTGTTTTGCTGGCTGCGCTGCTGCTGTTGATCTTCCTGCCGGGGCCGCTGCCGGCGGCGGGCGACCCGGAGCATGGCCAGGTGCTGGCCGAGCCCTGCATGGGTTGCCACGGCATCCCGGGCTACCGCAACGTCTATCCGTCGTTCCGGGTGCCCAAGCTCGGCGGCCAGCACGAGGATTACCTCGTCATCGCGCTGCAGGGCTACCAGAGCAAGATGCGCTCGCATCCGACGATGCAGGCCCAGGCGGCGACCCTGTCCGAGCAGGACATGCGCGACCTCGCGGCCTATTTCGCCAGCGGTCCGCAGCCGGCCGCCGGCGAGCCGGTGAAGACCGGCCGTGCGGCCGCCGGCGCCGAAAAGGTCGCGGTCTGCACGGCCTGTCACGGCACGAACGGGGTCAGCCCGGCGCCGAACTGGCCGGTGCTCGCCGGGCAGCACGAGGACTATCTCGTCCATGCGATCACCGCCTACCGGGACGGCGGGCGCAAGGATCCGGTGATGATGGGCCAGGCCGTGAACCTGTCGGACCAGGACATCGCCGACATCGCGGCCTTCTACGCGGCGCAGGAAGGCCTGTACACCGTCTCTTACGCCGACTGAAATCGAGCCCGGGCGGCAAGCCGGCCGTGCCGGGCAGGGAGCCGCCGATGGAATCCTTCAGGGCCTTTCGCATCCACGGGCCGGGTGGCGGCGACGACGCCCGCCTGGAAACGATCGGCCTCGACGACCTCAGCGACGGCGAGGTCGTGATCCGCGGCGAGTATTCGAGCATCAACTACAAGGACGCGCTGGCCGCGACCGGCGCCGGCAAGATCCTGCGGCGCTACCCGCTGGTCGGCGGCGTCGACATTGCCGGCACCGTGGTCTCGTCCAGCGACCCGCGGGTGCCGGCGGGCGCGCGGGTCGCCGTCTGCGGCTGCGGCCTCAGCGAGACCCGCGACGGCGGATTCGCCGAGTACGCCCGTGTGCCGGGCGATTGCGTGAACCTGCTGCCCGAAGGCCTGGATACCCGCAGCGCAATGGCGCTGGGCACGGCCGGTTTCACCGCCGCGCTGGCGATTCAGCGCATGCAGGACAACGAGCAGCAGCCGGACCAAGGGCCGGTCGCCGTGACCGGTGCGACCGGCGGGGTCGGCAGTTTTGCGATCAACATGCTGGCGCGCCTGGGTTTCGAGGCCGTGGCGGTCACCGGCAAGGCGACACAGGCCGCCGACTACCTGCAGGAGTTGGGTGCCAGGGAGATCCTCGACCTCAAGCAGGTCGACTTCGGCAGCCGGCCGCTGGAAAAGGCGCAATGGGGCGGCGCGATCGACAACCTCGGCGGCGAGCCGCTGGCCTGGCTGACGCGGACACTGAAGCCGCACGGCAACATCGCCAGCATCGGCCTGGCCGCCAGCCACGAACTGCACACGACCGTGATGCCGTTCATCCTGCGCGGCATCAACCTGCTCGGCATCGATTCCAACAACGTGCCGCTGGCGAAGCGCGAACGGCTCTGGCAGCGGCTGGCGACCGACCTGAGGCCACCGGCGCTCGACCGGATCGCCTGTCGCGAGATCGGCCTGGCGGAATTGCCAGGCCACTTCCAGGCCCATATCGACGGTCGGATCACCGGGCGCACGCTCGTCCGGTTGCGCTAGGTGGCCCCGGGTCCGGGCAGCGAGGCGGACGCCCCGGAACTGGCCGCCGCGCTGCGTGACGGCCTGCTGGCGCTGGACATTCCGGCCAGCAGCGGCCAGCGCGACACACTGTTGCGCTACATCGCGCTGCTGGCGCGCTGGAACCGCGCCTACAACCTGACCGCGATCCGCGCGCCGCGGGACATGGTGCGCCGGCACCTGCTGGACTCGGCAACGGCGCTGCCCTGGCTGCACGGCCTGTCCGTGCTCGATGCCGGCAGCGGCGCGGGCCTGCCGGGCCTGGTGCTGGCGGTACTGGCGCCGCGGCGGCAGTTCACGCTGCTGGACTCGGCCGGCAAGAAGATCCGCTTTCTCCGCCACGTCGTCGCCGAGTTGCGGCTGGCGAACGTGACCGTCGTCAGGCAACGGGCGGAGGCGCACGAGCCCGGCCAGCCCTACGACACGGTGATCTGCCGGGCGTTCGCAGACCTCGCCGGTTTCGTGCACAGTTGCGGCAGCCTGGCCGCGGCCGGTGGCCGGCTGGTGGCGATGAAAGGCCGGTATCCGGAAGCGGAACTGGCGGCGCTGCCGGCCGGCTGGCCGGCCGGCGAGGTGGCGCGGGTGCAGGTGCCGGGACTGGAGCGGCAACGGCACATCGTCGTGCTGGAGCGACTGGACGATTGACGCAGATGGGACGGGTCATCGCGATCACCAACCAGAAGGGCGGCGTGGGCAAGACCACAACGGCCGTCAACCTCGCCGCCTCGCTGGCCGATCGCGAGCGCCGCGTGCTGCTGGTCGACCTGGACCCGCAGGGCAATGCGACCACCGGCTGCGGCGTCGACAAGCAGGAGCTGGAACTGACCGTCTGCGACGTGCTGCTCGGCGAGGCCCGGGCACAGGACGTGATCCTGGCGGTGGCGGCCGGCGATTTCTCGCTGATGCCGGCCAATGCCGAGCTGACGGCTGCCGAGGTCCGGCTGCTGCAGGAGATCGGCCGGGAGATGCGCCTGCGCGCGGCGCTGGAGCCGATCCGCGGGGTCTACGACTACACGCTGATCGATTGCCCGCCGACCATCAACATGCTGACACTGAACGCATTGACCGCGGCCGACAGCGTGCTGATCCCGATCCAGTGTGAATACTACGCGCTCGAAGGCCTGTCGGCGCTGCTGGAGACGATCAAGCAGGTGCGCAACACGGTCAACCACCAGCTGCGCATCGAGGGCCTGCTGCGCACGATGTACGATCAGCGCAACAAGCTGGCCGAGGAGGTCTCGGCGCAACTCGAGAAGCACTTCGGCGACAAGGTCTACCGCAGCATCGTGCCGCGCAATGTGCGCCTGGCCGAGGCACCGTCCTTCGGCCTGCCGGTGATGTACCACGACCGCCAGTCCACCGGGGCCAGGGCCTATGTCGAGCTGGCGAAGGAGATCATCGCGCGGGAGCCGGGCTGAAATGCGCCACGCGGCGCCGGCCTGCACTAGAATGCGCAGCAGACATCGCGGGGGACAAGGGCATGGCGGCTAAGAGAACCGGTCTCGGGCGTGGCCTGGACGCATTGCTGGGGGATGTGCAGCTGGCGACCGGGCCGGCCGGCGAAGGCGCGGAGGCGCTGCAGCAGATCCCGGTCGACCTGCTGCGCCGCGGCCAGTACCAGCCCCGGCGGCAGATGAACCAGGAAGCCCTCGAGGAACTGGCCCGCTCGATTGAGGCCCAGGGGCTGGTGCAGCCGATCGTCGTCCGGCCGCTGCCCGGCGCCGGGCCCGGCCAGCCGCAGTATGAGATCGTCGCCGGCGAGCGGCGCTGGCGGGCGGCGCAGCTCGCCGGATTGGCCGAGGTGCCGGCCGTGGTCCGGGAGATCCCCGATTCCGCGGCGATTGCGGTTGCGCTGATCGAGAACATCCAGCGCGAGGATCTGAACCCGCTGGAAGAGGCCCAGGCCGTGCGCCGCCTGGTCGACGAGTTCGAGCTGACTCACCAGCAGGCCGCCGATGCGATCGGCCGCTCGCGGACCGCCGTGACCAATCTGCTGCGCCTGCTGGAACTCGGTCCCGAGGCCAAGGCCCTGGTCGAGGCCGGCGATCTGGAGATGGGCCACGCGCGCGCCCTGCTGGCGCTCGGCGACGGCCGGCAGCAGGCCGAAGTGGCGGCGCTGGTGGCCCGCAAGGGCCTGTCGGTGCGCGAGACCGAGCAGCTGGTGCGCCGCCTGCTGGCCGGCAAGCCCGCGCCGAAGCCACGCGGGACCGACCCGGACGTTCGCCGCCTGCAGGAGGAACTGTCCGGGCGTCTGGGCGCTCGGGTCAGCATCCAGCACGGCCGCGGCGGCAAGGGCCGGCTGGTGATCAGCTACACGAGCCTGGAGGAACTGGAGGGCATCCTCGATCACATCCGCTAGCTCGGGCCGCCCCGTTCAGGCTTGAACGGGGCGTGCGAACTCCCTAGAATACGCGGGCTTTGCGGCGCGAGCCGCCGCCAGGCTGCCACCCGCCCGGGCAAGCCACCGGGCGAAGTGGCTATTTTTTTGTACCCGTCCCGCGCCTGCGCGGCCTCGAGAAAGATGGCCAATGAACAGGCATTCCGCGCGCTGCGGCTGGCCGCCTGGCGACTCGCCGGCTGGCAGTGCGTGGTGACACTGGTGCTGACGGCAGGGGCGGCATTGGCCGGCGGGCGGGGCTGGGCCCTGTCCGCGGCGGCAGGTGGCGGCATCGGCACGCTAGCCGGCCTCTATCAGGGGCTGCGGATGCTGCGCGTGGACGCCAGCGAGAACCCGGCCGGTTTTCTGCGCGGCGTCTATGTCGGCGAAGTGCTGAAGATCGTGCTGACGGCGGCGCTGTTTGTTGCCGCCATCAGGCTTTTGCAAGTGGAACTGCTCCCGGTGATCGCGGCCTACGCGGCCAGCCTCGGCGTTTACTGGGTGGCGTTGAGTACAGGCTATCCCTGGTTGCCACAGGCTCCGGCCGGGCTGGCAAGCGGCGGAGACGACTAGAAAAGCTATGGCTTCCGAAGGCGGCAAGACGGCCAGCGAATACATCCAGCACCACCTGCACAATCTGCAGGTCTGCCCGACGGAGCATGGCTGGGTCTGGAATCACTGCGCCGGCAACCCGCTGGGCATCAACGTCGACTCGATGTTCTTCACGATCGTGCTCGGCGGCCTGTTCGCCTGGCTGTTCTACCACGTCGCGCAGCGGGCGACGGTGAAGAACCCGGGGCGGCTGCAGGCGACCATCGAGCTGATCGTCAGCTTCGTCGACACCAGCGTCCGCGATACCTTCCACGGCCAGAGCAAGCTGATCGCCCCGCTGGCGCTGACCCTGGTCTGCTGGGTGTTCCTGATGAACCTGATGGACCTGATCCCGGTGGACTGGCTGCCGACCGCGGCGCACGCGATGGGCATCGAATACCTGAAGGTCGTGCCGACGACCGACCCGAACATCACCTTCGGCATGTCGATTTCGGTGTTCATCCTGATCCTCTACTACAGCCTCAAGATCAAGGGCGTCGGCGGCTTCTTCGTCGGCGAACTGATGATGAACCCGCTGAACCCGAAGGACCTCGGCCTGCCGAAGCTCATCTGGCCGCTGGTCATGGCCTTCAACTTCATCCTCGAGAGCGTCGCGCTGCTGGCCAAGCCGCTGTCCTTGTCCCTGCGACTCTTCGGCAATATGTACGCCGGCGAGCTGATGTTCATTCTGATCGCGCTGCTGGGCATCTGGCAGCTGCCGCTGCATTTCGGCTGGGCCGTATTCCACATCCTCGTGGTCACGCTGCAGGCCTACATCTTCATGATGCTGACCATCGTGTACCTGAGCCAGGCCCACGAGCACCACTGATTCTTCGTCCAACAGATCCTTTCCAGGAGTAAGTAATGGAAACTGTAATTGGCTTCACCGCAATCGCCGTCGCGATCCTGATCGGCCTCGGCGCGCTGGGCGTCGGCGTGGGCATGGGCCTGCTCGGCGGCCGCTTCCTCGAGGGTTGCGCCCGGCAGCCGGAGCTCGCGCCGATGCTGCAGACCAAGATGTTCCTGGTCGTCGCGCTGCTCGATGCCGTGGCCATGATCGGCGTCGGCATCGCGCTGTTCTTTGCCTTCGCGAATCCCTTCGTCGGCCAGCTGCAGGCTGCGCTCGGTGGCTGATGCGGCCTGGCCCCGGCGGCTGTCCGGGGCTGGCGCGCGCTAAGGAGGCACGCGGTGGATATCAACCTGACACTCATCGGCCAGACGATCGCGATGATCGTGTTCGTCTGGTTCTGCATGAAATTCGTCTGGCCGCCGATCGTCGGCATCATCGAGGAACGCCAGACGCAGATCGCAGACGGCCTGGCGGCCGCGGAGAAGGGCACCCGGGCCCTGGACGAGGCCCGCGTCAAAGTCGACCAGATGGTCGGCGAAGCCCGCACGCAGGCGAGGCAGATCATCGATCAGGCGAATCAGCGCGCCAACGCGATCATCGAAGAAGCGCGCGGCGGCGCGACCGAGGAGCGCGAGCGCATCCTGGCCTCGGCGCAGGCCGAGATCGAGCAGGAGATCAACCGCGCCCGTGACGAGCTGCGCGCGCAGGTCGCGCAGATCGCGGTGGCGGGCGCCGAAAAGATTCTCGCGCGCGAGATCGACCCGGCGGCGCACCGCGAGCTGCTGGAACAGCTGGCCCGCCAGATCTAGGGAGCGAGCGGAATGGCCCATAGCTACGCCGTCGCCAAGCCGTATGCGCGCGCGCTGTTCGAACTGGCGCGCGAGCAGGGAGCGCTGGACGGCTGGTCCGCCTTCCTGGCAACGGCCGCTACGGCCGCGGCCGAGCCGGCGCTGGCGCGGCAAGTCGATGCGCCCGGCGCGGACCGCGAGCGCTTTGCCGCGCTGATCGGCGATCTCTGCCAGCGGGATCCGGAGGCCGCGGCCGTCGCGGCGACCGCGGAAGCCAGCAATTTTCTGCGTCTGCTGGCCGAGAACCGGCGCCTGGCGGCGTTGCCGGACATCGCCCGGGCCTTCGAGCAGCTGAAGGCCGACGTCGAGAACCGGCTGAACGTCGTGTTGACGGCCGCCACCGCGGTCGACGAAGCGCAGCAGGCACGCATCGCCGAGGCTCTGAAACGCCGCTTCGGCCGCGAAGTCTCGCTGCGCTTCGAGCTGGATGAGAGCCTGATCGGCGGCGCGCGCCTGAGGGCGGAAGATCACGTGATCGACGGGTCGGTGCGCACCCGGCTGGCGAAGCTGGCCTCCGCGCTGGTCCATTAAGAGGAAACAGACATGGCACTGAAGGCTTCCGAGATCAGCGAACTGCTGAAGGAACGCATCAAGAATTTCGAAAGCGCCGCGGAAGCGCGCGATGTCGGCACGGTCATCGCCGTGACCGACGGCATCACCCGGATCCACGGGCTGAGCGCCGCGCAGTACGGCGAAATGCTGGAGTTCCCGGGCGATACCTTCGGCCTGGCGCTGAACCTGGAGCAGGACTCGGTCGGCGCGGTCGTGCTCGGCGACTACAAGCACATTTCCGAGGGTGACACGGTCAAGACCACCGGCCGCATTCTCGAGGTGCCAGTCGGCGAGGCGCTGCTGGGCCGGGTCGTCGACTCCCTCGGCAACCCGATCGACGGCAAGGGCCCGATCGAGGCCACGGAGACCTCGCCGATCGAGAAGGTTGCGCCGGGCGTGATCACGCGCCAGTCGGTCAGCCAGCCGGTGCAGACCGGGTTGAAATCCATCGACTCGATGGTGCCGATCGGCCGCGG
>RFHQ01000142.1 GCA_003695765.1 Gammaproteobacteria bacterium | reverse complement strand
GTCATCGGCTCACCGTACGGCAGCCTGTCGCCGCTGACGACGAATCCCGACACCGGCCAGCCCTGGGGCGCGGATTTTCCCGCCGCGACCGTGCGCGACACCGTCGCGCTGCATCGCGCGCTGCTCGAGACCCTCGGCGTGCGCCGCGTGGCCTTCGCGATCGGTGGCTCGATGGGCGGCATGCAGGTACTGGAATGGGGCTGGCATCGCGACCTGGTGCAGGCCCTGGTACCGATCGCCGTCGGCGGGCGGCACTCGGCCTGGTGCATCGCCTGGAGCGAAGCGCAGCGGCAGGCGATCTACGCCGACCCGAACTGGCAGGGCGGACGCTATGCGCCGGAGCGCCCACCGGCCGCCGGGCTCGCAGTCGCGCGCATGATGGCCATGGTGTCCTACCGTTCGTGGGAGTCCTTCACCGAACGCTTCGACCGCGAGCCGGCCGATCCCGGCAGCGGCGCCGATTACCAGGTGGAGAGCTACCTGCGTCATCAGGGCAAGCGCCTGGTCGAGCGCTTCGACGCGAATTGCTATGTCGAGCTGACGCGGCTGATGGACACGCACGACATCGCCCGTGGTCGCGGCGATTACGCCGAGGCGCTGGGCAGCATCACGCAGCCGGCACTGGTCGTCGGTATCACCACCGATGTGCTGTACCCGCTGCAGGAACAGCGCGAACTCGCGGCTGGCATGCCGAATGCCGAACTCGCGCTGCTGGACGCGCCGCAGGGGCACGATGCCTTCCTGATCGAGCAGCAGGCGCTCGCGGGGCTGGTTGCCGACTGGCGCGAGCGGGTGGTCGATCCGGCGTTGTGAGACGGCGCCGGGCGGTCCCGCGGCGAGCGTTTCAGGCCGGCCGGGAAGTCCGACCGCGAGCGACTTAAGAGCCCCTAGGAGCGAGCGGCGGAACTTCACGGGCGGCCAGGCTTCTGCCGTCGACCGGGCCTGCCGCAGCTCCATGGCTCGCTCGCTTCGCTCGCTGCGCTTTACTTCCGCTGCTGGCAGCCCGCTCGACGGCCTCATCGTTCACCGGCCCGGGCACTCGTAACGCCGCTTGCTCGTGCTCCAGCGGACTCTGCTCAGGAGTCACGCCTGGCTGCGGCGCGCGTATGCCCGGCACCGGACCAGCGTGTCCGGCACTGCGAACTTCCGGAGCCGAAGTAAAGCGCAGGGAGCGCAGCGACCGAGCCATGAGGCGAGGAAGCTTCGCAGGGCCGGGCCTGTCCCCACCGGCGCGGCGTGCCCGGCACCGGGCCAGTTCACCCGCACCGCTACTTCGGATCCTTCAGTCGCGCCGCCGACGCTATGAGAACTGCAGCGGCTCGCGCTTCAGGCAGGCCTGCATCACCTGCCCGCGGTTGATCTTGCCGCGGCTGGTCCGCGGAATTTCGTCCAGCAGGTACCAGCGCAGCGGCTGCCGGTGTTCGGCAATCCGCTCGGCGACCCATTGGCGCAACTGCGCCAGTGTCTCCGGTGAGCGATCTTCCAGCACGACTGCCAGCGCGACGTTCTCGCCGTAGTGCTCATCCGGATACCCGAAGCAGCAGGCATCGCTGACGGCAGCGAAGGCCAGCGCGACGGCATCGATGTCGGCCGGGTAGATCTTCATGCCGCCCTTGTTGATTTCATCGCGTTCGCGGCCCTTGATGAACAGCCGGCCGCGGTCGTCGAGCAGACCGATGTCGCCGGTCATGAACCAGCCGTTCTGCACCACCGCCGCGGTCAGGTCCGGGCGCTGGAAATAGCCTTGCATCAAGGCCGGCGTGTGCAACCAGATCATGCCGAGTTCGCCGGGCGCACAGATCATCTCGGGAGTCAGCGGCCGGCTGGTGTCCCGGGCTGAGAGCACGCGGATCACCGCGCCCCAGGGTTCGCCGATCAGCCCGTCTTCCGGCACCACTGGACCGCCGGTAGTGCCCGCGACCCAGCTGCCGGTCTCGGTGATGCCGTAGGCATTGAACACCTCGTCGGTGCCACACCATTGCTGGATGTCCTGCCAGGCCACGGCCGACAGCGGCGCCGAACCGACGTGTACGCGGCGCAGGTGGCCAGCCTTCGGCGGCGGCGAGGCCTTCAGCGCCAGGTTCCAGACCGCGGGCACCGAGGACATGAAACTGATCTCGTGCTCGTCCAGCAGGCTGCCCAGCCGCATCACGATGTCCGGCCGGAACGGCGGGGTGATATAGAGGTCGCAGCCGGACAGCCACGGGAACAGGCAATTGCAGATCAGGCCGTGACCGAAATGCGTCGGCAGCAGGCACAGGCTGCGCGTGTAGGCCGCCAGTCCCAGCGATTGCCGCAATGTGATCCAGCGGGCGCGCAATGAGCGGTGCGTGTGCAGAACTCCCTTCGGCTCGCCCGTCGAACCGGAGGTGAACAGCATCAGCGCCGGATCGTCGAGCCGCGCAAGTGGCGGCCCGTCGCCTGCGTCGGTCTCGCCGGCCGCGTACTCGGTCGTCAGCAGGCAATCGCGGCCGTCGCTGGCCATCAGCACGTCGGCTGGCGTCTGCTCGTCGACGATCCGGAAGCGCGGTTGCGCCGCGTCAATCAGCTTGCCGACCTCGAAGGCGGTCAGGCGCGCATCCAGCGGGATGGCGCAGGCGCCGCAGTACCAGGTCGCCAGCAGCTCGGCGAAGAACTCCAGGCGATTGCCGAAATGCAGGAACACCCGCTCGCCAGGCTGCAAGCCCAGCCGCTTCAGAGCGCCGACGCGGCGAGCGACTTCCGGCCAGAGCTGTGCCGGTGTCCAACGGCGCCCGTCCAGGGCCTCGATCAGTTGTCCAGGCTGCAGGTCGAGAAACATCGTCTGGCGCAAGCGTTGGGTGAGAGACCGAGGATAGCGCAACTCCGCAGTCTGCGGCTGTGAGCTGTATCAGGCCGGCCGGGAAGTCCGACCGCGAGCGGCTTAAGAGCCCCGAGGAGCGAGTCGCGAAACTTTGCGGGCAGCCAGGCTGCTGCTGCAGGCCGTCGACCGGGCCTGCCGCAGCTCCATGGCTCGCTCGGACCGTGCGGCGTCGAGGCTGTCGCTGGCATGCCCGGCCATGCGCTTTGCCGCCG
>RFHQ01000141.1 GCA_003695765.1 Gammaproteobacteria bacterium | reverse complement strand
TTGGCGGCGATCGCCGGATCGCCGCTGATGGTGTCGGCCACGGTCGCAAGGTCGATTTCCGGATCCTGCGCCAGTTCGATGACCTTCATCGCCACCGGCGGCGGCGACGGGAAACTCGTGCAGGTCTTCAGCCGCTTGCCGATTTCTTCCGGAACCTGAACCATGCTCATGCACTCCCACGATCCGCCGCGGTTTCGAGCCCGCGGCCGGCCATCCGGTGTCCGCCGGACCGTCCTCCCAGCCTTATCGGCCGCCTGCCGGCACAGCTTGAGCCTGGCGGCCGATGGTCCCCTCAGGCGAGCTCGTCGACGATGTGCTCGTCGTCGCCGGGCTTATGTCCTGACGGCATCTTACGCCGTTGATTGCGCTGTCCGCCCGGAACTGTTTCACGCCTTTTCTGTTTCTTGTCCGGGCGCTTGACGAGGTGACTGGGCAGGATGCGCTGGGTCGGGTCTACGGGTTTCATGGATCGCCCTCCATCGGCGGCGCCGCCGCGCCAGAGGCCGCCGCCGGATCCTGCAGCGGATCCAGGATCACCAGCGTGACGCGCCGGTTGCGGCGCCGGCCCTCCGGGGTGCTGTTGTCGGCGACCGGGTGATATTCCCCCATGCCGGCGACGACCATCCGCTGCGGAGCGATGCCGGCGGCCTCGAAGGCGCGCACGATCCGGGCGGCCCGCGCCGCCGACAGTTCCCAGTTGGACGGGAAACGCGCATTCGAGATCGGCCGGTTGTCGGTGTGGCCTTCGACCCGGATCGTGTTCGGCAGCGGGCGCAATACTGCGGCCAGGCGGCGCAGCACGGCTTCGGCATCGGCATCGATACTGGCGCTGCCGGTCGGGAACAGCAGTTCGCTGCGGATCTCGACCTCGACGTACTGCCCCGGGCGGGTGATCGTCACGGCCTGGGCCTGGATCAGGTCGTCCAGCGCGGCCTCGAGTTGTTCGGCCATCTGCCGCAGGCCGCCGCCGCGGCCGGCGCCGTCGGCGCTGCCCTGGCTCCCGACATCGCCGACGACCCGGCCGTCGTCGGGCGGCTTCGAATGCACCGGATCCTGGCCGGATTGCGAGCCGCTGGTCGTTGAGCGCAGCGGCTGGCCCACCTGCACCGGACTCAGCGAACGCGGCCCGCCATTGAACGCCGATTGCAGCGATTCGGCCAGCACGCGGTACTTGCCCTCGTTCACCGACGAGACCGCATACATGACGACGAAGAAGGCCAGCAGCAGCGTGATCAGATCGCCATAGGGGATCGCCCAGGCCTCGTGGTTCGTGTGCTCTTCGTGATGTTGCTTGCGGGCCATGCCGGGTCACGCTAGCCGATGAAGCCCTTCAGCCGGGACTCCAGGTTGCGGGGATTCTCGCCCTCGGCGATGCCGATCACGCCCTCGAGCACCATCTCCTTGGCGTGGCTCTGGGCCTTGATGATGTCCTTCAGCTTGTTGGCCGTGGGCAGGAACAGCAGATTGGCCAGGCCGATGCCGTAGATCGTCGCCGTGAACGCAGCGGCGATGCCGTGGCCCAGCTTGCTCGGGTCGGCGAGATTCTTCATGACCGCGATCAGCCCGAGCACCGCGCCGATGATGCCCAGCGTGGGCGCGTAGATGCCGAGTCCTTCGAAGACCTTGGCGCTCTGCAAATAGGCCTGTTCCCGCGCATCCAGCTCTACTTCCAGCGTTTCGCGGATCTTGTCCGGTTCCGTCCCGTCGACCAGCATCTGCAGCGCCTTCTGCACGAACTCGTCCGGCTCGCTCTCCGCGGCCGGCTCCAGTCCCAGCAGGCCTTCCTTGCGGGCCACGTCGCTCCACTCGACCAGTTTCTGCACCAGCTCCTCGTTGTCCGGCAGTGGCGGTTTGAAGATCCACGGAAAGATCTTCCAGGCACGCATGAAGGTCGGCTTCGGGGTCTGGATCAGGCTGGCCGCGAGCGTGCCGATGACCACGATCACGAAGGCCGCCGGGTTCGCCAGTGCGGCGATCCCGGCGCCCTTCAGTACGCTGCCACCGATCAGGGCGATCAGGGCCAGCGCAACACCTGTGGCGGTCAACGGATCCATTCACTTCCCTTTCCCGACCTCCGCGCGTCCTGCGTTCCGGGATCAGTCCTGCTCACGCCGTATGTCCGACCAGTCCTGCAGCCGCGCCCGCAGGCGCGACAGGGCCTGCCCGTGGATCTGGCAGACCCGCGATTCGCTGACGCCGAGCACCTGACCGATCTCCTTCAGGTTCAGTTCCTCGTCGTAGTAGAGCGACATGACCAGCGCCTCGCGCTCCGGCAGGCCGGCAACGGCCGCGATCATCGCGTCGCGGAATTCTTCGGATTCCAGCTCCGACACCGGGTTGCTGCGGCCGTCGGCCTGCTGGTCCAGCAGCGAGTCGTGCTCGCTGTCGCTCGCGTCCAGGCTGAACATGCGGGCGGTCGTGGTCGCCGCAACGATGCGGAAGTACTCCTCCAGGCTGACGCCCATTTCGCTGGCGATTTCCTGCGCGCGGGCATGGGTGCCGGTGCGGTTCTCGACGGCCTGAATCGCCGCGCTTACGTCGCGCTGCTTCTTGTAGACCGAGCGCGGCGCCCAGTCGTTGCTGCGCACCTCGTCCAGCATTGCGCCGCGGATCCGGATGCTCGCGTAGGTTTCGAAGCTTGCGCCCTTGCTCGCCGAATACTGGCGGGCGGCGTCCAGCAGCGCGATCAGGCCAACCTGCACCAGGTCGTCCAGTTCGATGCCATCCGGCAGTCGGCCGAGCAGATGGGCCGCGATCCGCTTCACCAGCGGCGCGTGCTGCTCGACCAGCGCTTCGGGGGAGGACTGCCCCGCCAGCGCGTATTCGGACGCTGCGCTCATGCCGGCTCCGTCTGTGCCGCCCGGTCGCCGCCGAGCAGGCGTTCCACGAAGAACTCGATGTGGCCGCGGGCGGTCTTCGGCAGCTCCCAGCTGTCCGCCCGGTGGGCCAGTTTCTTGATGGCCGCCGCGGCGAGACTGGTCGGGAAGGCCGTGACGAAGGGTGTCTGCAGTTGCACCGCGCGCCAGACCCGGTCGTCGAAGGGGATACTGGCCGCATGGTCCAGGGACACGTCGAGGAAGCGGTCGGTCACGCGCAGCAGTTTTTCGAACAGGCTGCTGCCGTCGCCCCCCTGGCGCGTCATGTTGGTCACGATGCGGAAGCGCGACACGCCGCGCTCCGTGCTCAGCACCTTGATGATCGCGTAGGCATCGGTGATCGATGTCGGCTCGTCGCAGACGATGACCACGACTTCATGGGCGGCCTCGGCGAAGCGCAGCACGCCGTCGCCGATGCCGGCGGCCGTATCCACGAGCAGCGCATCGAGGTCGACGGTCAGTTCGCTGAAGGCGTTGACGATGCCGGCGTGATGCGCCGGCGTCAGGCTGGCCATTTCGCTCAGCCCGGATGCGCCCGGCACGATCATGACGCCGGCCGGCCCGTTCACGATCACGTCCTGCAGGCTGCGCTCACCCTTGACCACGTCCGCCAGGTTCGAATGCGGCTGCAGGCCGAACATAACGTCGATGTTCGCGAGGCCCAGGTCGGCGTCCAGCAGCATGACGCGCCGGCCGAGCATCGACAGGGCCACAGCGAGGTTCGCGCTGATGTTGGTCTTGCCGACGCCGCCCTTGCCGCCGGTCACGGTAATGACCTTGACCGGGCGCTGGGTATGGCCGCGATTCAGTCCCGCGACCTGGCCGGTCGGCGACCGTGGCTTGTCATGCGCATGCATCGTTGGCTACCTCTGCAAAGTGTTCCGCCAGGTAATCTTCCGAGACCGGTGGTCCGCTGCGCGGAATCAGCTCGACCGCCGCTTTGACCAGCCAGGCCTGGCGCGCCCTTGCCAGGTGCAGGTCCTCGGGCACCCGCTGGCCGTTGGCGACATAGGCCAGCGGTAGCGAGGCATCGATCAGCACCGAGAACGCGCCGCCCAGGGAAGCCGCTTCGTCGATCTTCGTCAGGATGCCCGCCAGCGGTTCTGCGGTCCGGTACACGTCCACAATTTCCTGCATCGCCGGCGTCTGCAGATTGGCCGGCAGGGCGAGCAGCAGCTCGATCGGGTGGCCGCTGTCGCGCAGCTGCCGGGCCTGCCGCACGAGGCGCAGATCGCGCTGGCCCATGCCCGCGGTATCGATCAGCACCAGCCGCTTGTCGGCCAGCCCGGCCAGCGTTTCCGCCAGCGCCTCTGCATCCGGCGCCCGGTGCACCGGCACGCCCAGCAGCTCGCCGAAGGCCGCGAGCTGGGCCTCGGCGCCGACGCGGTAACCGTCCATCGAAATCAGCGCGACCTGACCGTCGAGCCCGTGGGCCAGCGCCCGCGCCGCCAGTTTGGCGATGCTGGTCGTCTTGCCGGCGCCGGTCGGCCCGACGACGGCGTAGAGGCCGCCGTCGAGGGCCAGATCGCTGTCGCAGGCCGCCAGGGTCGTCACCAGCTGCTTCAGGCTGGCGGTCCACGGGTCCCTGGCCTTGGCTACATCAGCCGCGCGCAGCAGTCGCTCGACGGTCGCCGGCGCGAGGCCCAGCCGTGTCAGATTGCGCACGATGCCGGTGGCCTCCGGGTAACGGCGGACCTGCTGGTCCCAGCTCAGGCGCGCCAGCTGCGCTTCCAGCAGGCAGCGGATGCTGCGCATCTCTTCGCGCATCGAGGCCAGCTCGCCGCCGTCGGCGGCCGCGTCCGCCGGTGGGGCCTCGGGCAGGTCCTCATCGCGGCAGTCGATGCGCCGGCGCGGCGCCGGCGGCTGATAGGCCGCCGGGTCGAAATCCATGGCCGCCGTGACCTCGATGCCACCGGCACCGCGGCCGGTCTCCAGGATCACCGCGGACGGCCCGAAGCTCGTGCGGATCTCGGCCATGACGCTGCGCATGTCCGGGCCACTAAAGCGCTTGATCTTCATCCTTGCCTTCCTTCAGTCAACGACTCTGTGCTTCTGCATTGCCCGCGCTCGCGTCAGGCGCCGACGGCGGCGACGAGGCGCACGCGCTTGTCATCCGGGATCTCGCTGTAGGCGAGCACTTTCAGGCTCGGTACGGCGAAGCGCAGCAGCCGCGCCAGCCAGGGCCGCAGGCCCGGCGAGACCAGCAGCACCGCCGGCTCGCCGGCCATCTCCTGGCGCTGAGTCGTGGCCGCCAGCTCGCTCTGCACCTTCTCGGCCAGCGTCGGCTCGACATGCCCGCCGTCGCCTTCCACCGCCCGCTGCAGCATCTGCTCCAGCTCCGGAGCCAGCGTGATGACCGGCAGCTCGTCGCTGCCGGCGCCGATGCGCTGGACGATCGTGCGGCCCAGCGCCTGGCGGACCTGCGCGACCAGCAGGTCCGGGTCCTGGGTGCTGCGCCCGTGCTCGGCCAGGGTCTGGCAGATCGTGCGCATGTTGCTGATCGGGATCTGGTCGCGCAGCAGCTCCTGCAGCACGCGCACGACGATCGACAGCGGCAGGGTCTTCGGCACCAGTTCCTCGACCAGCTTCGGCGCGCTGCGCGCCAGCCGGTCCAGCAGTTCCTGCACTTCCTGGTGGCCGAGCAGTTCGTGCGCATGGTCCTGCAGCACCTTGCTCAGGTGCGTCGCGATCACGGTCGAGACGTCGACGACGGTATAGCCGCGGGCCTGGGCCTCTTCGCGGCGGGCCGGGTCGATCCATACGGCTTCCAGGCCGAAGGCCGGGTCGCGGGCCGGGATGCCCTCGATCGGCTGGTCCACCTGTCCCGGGTTGATCGCCAGCTCCTTGTCGAGCTGGACCTCGCCGCGCGCGACGGCCGAACCGAGCAGGCTGATCCGGTAGGCCGTCGGCGGCAGGTCGAGATCGTCGCGGATGCGCACCGGCGAGACCAGAAAGCCGAGTTCCTCGGACAGGCGCCGCCGCACGCCCTTGATCCGGCGCATCAGTTCACCACCCTGGTTGCGGTCGACCAGCGGGATCAGCCGGTAGCCCACGTCCAGCGCAACCGGGTCCGCCTCGCCGACATCGTCCCAGGTGAGTTCGCGACTCAGTTCGGCATCCAGCGGGTCGGCCTCGGCCGCCGTGTCCGTTGCTTCTTCTGCCTCCGGCTCGGGCGCCTCCGGCGGATGCCGCTGCAGCCACCAGGCGCCGCCGCCGCAGGCCGCCGCCATCAGCAGGAAGGCCAGATTCGGCATGCCCGGCACGAGGCCGAGCACCGTGAGCAGGCCCGTTGCGACCCAGAGCACGCGGCGGTCGCCGAGCAACTGGCGCAGCATCTGCTGCCCCATGTCCTCGGCGCGCGACATGCGGGTGACGATGATCGCGACCGCGGTGGCCAGCAGCAGCGACGGGATCTGGGCCACGAGACCATCGCCGATGGTCAGCAGGGCATAGGTCTGCGCCGCCTCGGCCAGCGACAGGTCGTGCTGCACGGTGCCGATCAGCATGCCGCCGATCAGGTTGATGAACAAAATCAGCAGGCCGGCGATGGCATCGCCGCGGACGAACTTGCTGGCGCCGTCCATAGAGCCGTAGAAATCGGCCTCGGTGCGGATCTCGGCGCGGCGGCGTGCGGCCTCTTCCTGGTCGATGATGCCGGCGTTCAAGTCGGCGTCGATGGCCATCTGCTTGCCGGGCAGGGCATCCAGCGTGAACCGGGCGCTGACTTCCGAGACTCGCCCGGCACCTTTGGTCACGACCACGAAATTGATGATGACGAGGATCGCGAAGACGACCATGCCCACCGCGTAGTTGCCACCGACGACGAAGTCGCCGAAGGCTTCGATCACCTTGCCGGCCGCGTCGGTGCCGGTATGGCCTTCGAGCAGCACGATGCGCGTCGAAGCCACGTTCAGCGCGAGGCGCAGCAATGTCGCCAGCAACAGCACGGTCGGGAAGGCCGCGAGGTCCAGCGGCCGCAGCACATAGACGACCGCGAGGATCACGATCAACGACAGGCAGATGTTGAAGGTGAACAGGGCGTCCAGCAGCATCGGTGGCAACGGCAGCACGACCATGGCCAGCATCGCCAGCAGCAGCAAGGGCAGGCCGGCGCCGTTCACCAGCCCGGTCTTGAGCATCGCCAGCGCGCTTGCCTGGGTGTCTGTCATCGCT
>RFHQ01000140.1 GCA_003695765.1 Gammaproteobacteria bacterium | reverse complement strand
TCGGACGACATTGTGCTCGGCATGCTGCGCGAGCGACTGCAGCAGGGCGACGTCGGGCGCGGCTTCATCCTCGACGGCTTCCCGCGCAACCTGGCGCAGGCCAGGGCGCTGGACACGCTGCTCGCCGAACTGCGCCAGCCGCTGGACGCCGTCTGCCTGCTGAAGGTCGATTTCGACATCCTGATGAAACGCCTGACCGGCCGGCGTACCTGCTCGAAGACTGGCAAGCTGCTCAACATCTATTTCTCGCCGCAGGCGGAACTGGATGCCTGCAAGGCGGCCGGCGGCGAGCTGATCCAGCGCGACGACGACAACGAAGAGACGATCGCCAACCGGCTGAAGGTCTACCGGGAACAGACCGAGCCGCTGGTCGGCTATTACCAGCAGGCCGGGCTGCTGAAAGTCGTGGACGGCGAAGGTGATCCGGACGCGGTCTACGAGCGCCTGCGGCTGGCACTTGGCCTGACCGGCTGAATCCGGTTCAGAGCAGGTCCAGCAGCTGCCGGCCGATGACCTCGCGGCGCCAGCCGCTGGTCACGCGCTGCTCTGTCTCGCCGCGCAGCAGGGCGGCCAACTCACGCCTCGTCGCCAGCAGTTCGGGTGCGATGTCCAGCTCCGCGGCGCGCGCGCGAACCATCGCGGCCAGCTGCTTGAGCATGGCCTCGTCCGGCGGCGCCGGCCGCTGGCGTTGCACGATGTCCTCGGCTGGCGTCCGCTCCGCTGCGGCCAGTGCCGCGATGATCTGCTGCCCCTGGCGGCGCGCGATCGCCGGCGGCAGATCAGGGATCCGCGCCAGCGCCTGCGGATCGCGGGGGTTGGCCTGCGCGATCAGCAATAGCAGCTTGTCGCTGAGCACCCACTGCCGCGGCCGGTCGATCCGTTGGGCGCGGCGCTCGCGCCATGCGGCCAAGGCCCGGGCGCGCCGCTGCACGGCGACCGGCAGATAGGGGATTGCAGCCAGGCGTTCCCAGGCTTGCTCCGGCACGACCCGGTAGCGCGCCGGATCGAGCAGGCGCTCACTGTCCTCCAGCGCCCAGTCCTCGCGGCCGAGCGCGGCCAGGCGTTCCCGCAGCCGGCCGTAGAGTTCGTGCAGATGGACGACATCGGCGGCCGCGTAGGCGAGCTGGCGGGCCGACAGCGGCCGTCGTGACCAGTCCGTGCGGGTGGCGCCCTTGTCCAGTTCGACGCCGAGCAGGTCGGCGACCAGCGCCGCATAGCCGACCTGCGCCGGGTAGCCGAGCAGGCCGGCGGCGATCTGCGTATCGAAGATCCGGTTCGGCAGGATGTCGAGCGCGAGCAGCAGCACCTCCAGGTCCTGGCTGGCGGCGTGGAACAGCTTCAGCGCAGGCGAGGTGGTCAGCAGCGAGACCAGCGGCGCCGGATCGAGTTCCGCGAGCATGTCCAGCAGCGCCAGTTCGCCGTCCGCGGCGAGCTGCACGAGGCAGAGCTGCGGGCGATAGCTGCTGCTGCGATTGAACTCCGTGTCGGTGGCGATGCTGTCCGCAGCGCCGAAACGCGCCGGCAGATCGGCGAGGCGGGCGCTGTCCCGGATCGGCGCCGGTGGGTCTGGGGCTGGCATAAGCGCGGAGTGTAGAGGATCATGTAAGCGTCCGCTCGCGACAGGTATCGCCGCCGCATGACCGAACTGTTCAAGGCTTTCGCCGGGATCGCGACCTTCCGCCTCGGGCCCGAAGACCTGCCGGCCTCGAACTTCCTGTTGCTGATCACGCTGTTCTTGTACACCGGGCTGCAGCTGCCGGTCGCGATGATGATCTTCCCGAGCCCTGCCGACGTCGCGCGCAGCCTGGCGCTGGACCTGGTGATGACCGCGTTGGCGCCGTGGCTGCTGCTGGCCCTGCTCGACCTGCGCAATCGCTATCTGCAGACGCTGACCGCGATGTTCGGCGCCGGCGCGCTGCTGACGCTGCTGAGCCTGCCCTGCAATCTCTGGCGGGCGGCGCTCGGTGAGGACTCGGCAGCCGCGGCGTTGCCGAACGCGCTGCTGTTCGGCATCGTGATCTGGTCGCTGGCCGTCAACGGGCATATCTATGCGCGCGCGTTGTCGCGCCCCTTTCTCGCCGGCATCATGGTCGCGATCGCGATGTTCTTTCTGCAGACCACGTTGCTGTTCCGGTTCGTCCCGATGACCGATTGATGCACGTTCATATCCTCGGTATCTGCGGCACCTTCATGGCCGGCGTGGCCGCACTGGCCCGGGCCGCCGGGCATCGCGTCACCGGCTCGGACCGGGCCGTCTATCCGCCGATGAGCGACCAGCTCGCGGCCCTGGGCATCGAACTCGTCGAGGGCTACGAGGCCGGGCAGCTCGAGCCGGCGCCGGACGTCGTGGTCGTCGGCAACGTCATGAGCCGCGGCATGCCCGTCGTCGAGGCGCTGCTGGACAGCGATCTGCCCTACGCCTCGGGACCGGAGTGGCTGGCGCGCGAGTTGCTGCCGGGCCGGCGCGTGATCGCGGTCGCCGGTACTCATGGCAAGACCACGACCACCAGCCTGCTGGCCTGGATCCTGGACCAGGCCGGCCTGGCGCCGGGCTTCTTGATCGGCGGTATCCCGGAGAACTTCGGTGTTTCGGCGCGCCTGGGCGATGGCGAGGTCTTCGTCATCGAAGCCGATGAGTACGACACGGCCTTCTTCGACAAGCGGGCAAAATTCCTCTGGTACCGGCCGCGCATCGCGATCGTCAACAACCTCGAATACGACCATGCCGATATCTATCCGGATCTCGCCGCGATCCGCTGGCAGTTCCATCAGCTGCTGCGCGGCCTGCCGGGAAACGGCCGGCTGATCGTGCCGGCCGGCGATCCGGAGATCGAGCGACTGCTGGCAATGGGGTACTGGACCCCGGTGGAGACCACCGGCAGCGATCCGGCCGCCGGCGCCGACTGGCTCGCGTCGGCCACGGCCGGCGAGTTGCGCCTGCGCCATCGCGGACGGTCGCTGGGCAAGAGCGGCTGGCCGCTGCTCGGCCGGCACAATGCCGAGAACGCCGCGGCCGCGATCGCCGCGGCGGCGGCCGTCGGCGTCGAACCGGCCCGCGCGCTGGCCGCACTGGAACGCTTTGCCGGTGTCAAGCGGCGGCTGCAGCTGCGTGGCGAGTTCGGCGGGGTTCGCCTCTACGACGATTTTGCGCATCACCCGACGGCGATCCGCCGCAGCCTGGCGGCGCTGCGGGACGCGGCCGGCGGACGGCTGCTCGTAATCCTCGAACCGCGTTCGAACAGCATGCGCCTCGGCACGCACCGCGAGGCGCTGGCACCGGCGCTGGCCGGCGCCGATCGTGCCTGGGTCTATGTTCCGCCGGATCTGGACTGGGATCTCGACGCGGCGCTGGCCGGCACCGCCGACAGTTGTGGCGAACTGGACGCGATCGTGGCCGGGGTCGTGGCGGCGGCGCGCCCGGGCGACAGCGTCGTGGTCATGAGCAACGGTGGCTTCGGCGGCATCCACGCACGGCTCGAAGCGGCCCTGACCGAGCGCGCCCGCCATGTATAGTCCCGGCATGGGCAACAGGGCTTCGACACCGAGCGGCAGCGCGACACTCCCGCTGTTCCCGCTGCGCACCGTGCTGTTTCCCGGCGGGCCCCTGCCACTGCGGGTCTTCGAGCCCCGTTACCTGGACATGATCAGCGCCTGTCTGCGCCAGGACAGCGAGTTCGGTGTCATTTTGTTGCGCGACGGTTCGGAGACCGGCGTGGCGCGGCTGGTCGAGGTCGGCACCTGCGCGCGCATCACCGACTGGTATCAGGGCAGCGACGGCATCCTCGGGATCACGGCCGTCGGCGGCGGCCGTTTTCGCCTGCGGGAGGTCAGCCAGCAGGCCGACGGCCTCTACGTTGGCGACGTGCTGCGCTTGCCGCCACTGCCGCCGGTGCCGCTGCCGGAGGAATACCGCAGCATGGCCGCGCTGCTGCGCACGATCATCGACGACCTGGGCAAGCTGTACGAACCCCTGCCGCGCGCCTACGAGGACGCGGCCTGGGTCGGCGCCCGTTTCGCCGAGATTCTGCCGATGGAACTCGAGGACAAGCAGCGCTGCCTGGAGATCGACGACCCGCTGGAACTGCTGCGCGTGGTCCGGCCGCTGCTGCAGTCGATTCGCCGCGAGCGCCCGCAGTGATGGCCGCCTGCGCCTGATCCCGGCATAATCCGTCGCCCGGCGGAACCCCTGTACAGCCCATGACCGAAACGCCCGAGTATCGCTCCTATATGTGCCTGATCTGCGGCTTCGTGTATCACGAGCGCGATGGCATGCCCGAGGCCGGCATCCCGCCCGGCACGCGCTGGGAAGAGTTACCGCTGTCCTGGCGTTGCCCCGATTGCGGGGCCGGCCGCGAGGATTTCGAACTGATCGAGGACTGAGGCGCGTCAGTCGCGCAACTGGCGGCTGGGATAGCCGCGCCGTTGCAGCATGGCCAGCACGCTGTCGTCGCCGACCAGGTGCAAGGCGCCGACGATGACCAGGTAACTGCCGCCGCGTTCGGCGAGCCGCTGCAGTTGCGCCGTCCAGTTGCGGTTGCGATCGACCAGCAGCCGCGCGTACAGGGCCGGCTGTTCGCGCAGGCTCGCCAGCAGCTCGCGCTCCAGCGTGGCCACGTCGCCGCGCCGCCAGGCCTGCAACAGCGTCTCCAGGTGGGCGGGGATCTCCTCGGCGTCTTCCAGTGTCACCAGCAGAAAACGGGCCTGATCGCGCGCTGGCAGCGAATCCAGCGTGCGCAGCTGCGACTCGAAGGTCTCCAGGCCGACGATCCGCTTGCCGTCGGCCTGGGCCCGTGCCAGCAGCCGCGCTTCGATGCCCTGCTGCGGATCCAGGCCCAGTTGC
>RFHQ01000139.1 GCA_003695765.1 Gammaproteobacteria bacterium | reverse complement strand
GCACCTCGCGGCGCACCCGCGCGGTCAGGCTCAGGGTGAGGCGCTCGCCGCTGGCGAGGTCGCGTCCGGCCAGGTTCTTCCAGCGCAGCCAAAGCAATGGTTTCGGGATGAAGTGCACGTCGTAGCGCAGGCCGCTGCACGCGAGTCGTGTATTGATTGCCTGGCGCAGCTTGCGGCGCACTGGCCAGGTCGTGATCACCACGAGGTCGTAGTCACTGTCCCGCTTGGCATCGCCGTAGTAATGCGAGCCCGTGAGCACGACCCGGGCGCGCGGCAGCTGTTGCCGGATCGCGGCATACAGGAAGGCGACGGCATCGTCGCCGCTGAGGCGGGCAGGGGCATCCATACCGGCATTGTCCACGATTCCGGTCGCGCCGGCGCGGCGGCAGTTCACTGAAATCGTGCCAGCAGGGGAACAGTCGTCGGTGTTGTCGCTTGCTACACTCGACGCGCGAACATGAGTTGCGAACGACCCGACTGGGAACATTTCGAACACGGCGCCGACGTCGGCGTGCGCGGCTATGGTGCGACGCTGGCCGAGGCCTTTGCCAACGCCGCCCTGGCGCTCACGGCCGTGCTCACCGAGCCGGAACGGGTCGCGCCGCGCGCCGCGGTGCCGATCGAGTGCATCGCGCCCGACCCGGAGCTGCTGCTTCTCGACTGGCTCAACGCCGTGATCTACGAGATGGCGACGCGGCGCATGCTGTTCGCCCGATACGACGTGGCCATCGACGATGGCCGCCTGCAGGCGCAGGCATTCGGCGAGCCGGTCGACCGGCAGCGGCATCGGCCGGCAGTCGAGGTCAAGGGCGCGACCCTGACCGGGCTCAGCGTTCGCCGGGAGCCGGACGGGCGCTGGCTTGCCCAGTGCGTCGTCGACGTGTAGATAATCGAACCGTCCGCTGCTTGCCGGGCGGACTCTGGCAGCGAATGCAGCATGGACCTGTCGGCTTTCAGGCAACGCGACGAGCATTGCTGGGAACTCCCGGCCCGCGGCGCCATGCGCGTGCCGGCACGGATCTTCGGCAGCCGGGCGCTGCTCGAAGACATGGACGACAAGGTGGCCGAGCAGATCGGCAATGTCGCGACTTTGCCGGGTATCGTCGGCGCCGCCTGCGCGATGCCGGACGCGCACTGGGGCTATGGCTTTCCGATCGGCGGCGTCGCCGCCTTCGACGCCGATGCCGGCGGTGTGGTCTCGGCCGGTGGCGTCGGCTTCGATGTCTCCTGCGGCGTGCGCATGCTGACCACCGGCCTGGCTGCCGATGAGGTGTCCGCAATCGGTGAGCGCCTCGCCGACGCGCTGTTCGCGCGCATCCCGGCCGGCGTCGGCTCGCAGGGCCGGATTGCGCTCGACAAGCAGGCCATGGACGGCATGCTCGCCGGCGGGGCGCGCTGGGCGGTCGAGCAGGGCTGGGGCGAGGAATGCGATCTGGAGCGGGTCGAGGAGGGCGGTCGCATGGCTGGGGCCCGGCCGGACTGTATCTCGGCGCGCGCGCGCGAACGCCAGCGCCGCGAAATGGGCACGCTGGGCTCGGGCAATCACTATCTCGAGGTACAGCGGGTGGCCGAGCTGTTCGATAGCGAGCTGGCGCGGGCTTTCGGCCTGGTCGAGGGTGACGCGGTGGTCTCGATCCATTGCGGCTCGCGTGGCCTGGGCCACCAGGTCGGCACCGAGTTCCTGCGCGACATGGCCGCGGCCGCCCCGAAGTTTGGCATCGAGCTGCCGGATCGCGAACTGGCCTGCGCGCCGATCCGGTCCGCGCTGGGAGAGCGTTATCTCGGCGCGATGCGCGCGGCCATCAATTGCGCTCTGGCCAACCGGCAGATCATCACCCACTTGACCCGCGAGGTGTTCGCCACGCTGTTCCCGCAGGCAAGGCTGGAGCTGCTGTACGACGTGTCCCACAACACCTGCAAGGTCGAGGAACACGAGATCGATGGCGAGCAACGCACGCTGTTCGTGCACCGCAAAGGCGCGACCCGCGCCTTCGGTCCCGGGCATTCGGACCTGCCGGCCATCTTCCGGGAGACCGGCCAGCCGGTGCTGGTCGGCGGCTCGATGGGCACGGCCTCCTGGGTGCTGGCCGGCACGACGAGCAGCGAACAACTGGCCTTCAGCTCCGCCTGCCATGGCGCCGGTCGGGCCATGAGCCGCAACGCTGCGCGCCGGCGCTGGCAGGGGCGGCAACTGGTGCATGAGCTGGAAACCCGGGGTATCTGGATTCGCAGCCCGAGTTTCCGGGGTGTGGCCGAGGAGGCGCCGGGCGCTTACAAGGACGTGTCGGCCGTGGTCGACGCGACCGAGGCGGCGGGACTGGCCAGGCGGGTGGCGCGCGTGACCCCGATCGTCTGCATCAAGGGCTAGACGAAGAGCGGCGGCCCGGCGGGGCCTGGTGAAACTCGCCAGCCAGCGTTGCGGTCTAATGACATGGTGTGGATGCGCTTGGGCATCCCGCGTTTGTCGGCGGCGCGGTGGCCGTCGGGATCTCCGGAGCCGCGGCGCCAGATCGGCCGACTCACAGGAGAATCCAGAGGAGGACATCATGCGTAAGCACTGCTCGTGGTGGCTGCTGGTGTTGATCCTGGTGCTGGGCGCGGCCGCGATGTCACCGCCGCCGGTGGCAGCGGGCGACCGCGTGGTCATTTCCTTCGCCGATCTCGGCGGCATCCGCGACTGGCGGCCGGGTCCGGATGGCACGCTGCTGGTGCAGAGCCTGCATCGCAAGTGGTATCGCGCGACCTTCTTCGGCTCCTGCCCGGAGGTCCGCTTCACCGATACCATCGCCTTCGT
>RFHQ01000138.1 GCA_003695765.1 Gammaproteobacteria bacterium | reverse complement strand
CCCGCTGCTGGTGCTCTACCGGCAGGTCGAGACCGCGCCGGTCGCGCCGCACCCCTGGTTCGGCGACTTGCCGGCGCGCTGGTTGAACGACGCGCCGGACGGACGCCAGGTGCTGGTACTGGAGGTGCCGGGTGGCTGGACCTGGCAGCTGCCGGGCGAGCGTGAGCAGGGGACTGAACTGCTGGTCCTGTCCGGCGAACTCGCCGTTGGCAGCGAATCGCTGGGCCCGCTGGATTATCTCCAACTGCCGGCCGGGGCCGATGCGGCCCCATGGCGAGCCGCGGCGGCCGGTGCCCGCTTGCTGCTGTTCCTGGACCCGCCGCGCCCGACCGATGGCACGCGGCCACGCATCGTGCACACGGCCGCTTTGCCGTGGGTTCCCGGCACGGTCGCGCAGCGGGATACCGGCATTCGCCTGCCGCTGGAAGTGAAGGACCTGCGCTGGGTCGAGTCCACCGGCCAGCGGACCTGGCTCCTGCGCATGGGCGAGGGTTTCGCGTTTCCCTGGGAAGTGCACGAAACGGCCGAAGAAGGTTTTCTCATCAGTGGCGGATTCCGGCTCAGCGAATGCCTGGCAGACGGACCGGTGCACGGCCGCTATGACCCGGGCGGTTATTTCTACCGGCCGGCCGGTATTCCACACGGCGGGCCGGATTCGGGTACCGACGGCGAGGCGCTGTTCCTGCTGCGTACGCCAACGCGCCTGACCGTCGAGTTTCTCGAAACCTGTCCGCGCGCCGCGCGTTGAGCGGCCTTACTCGAAGGCGGCGCGGTAGTCCTGCACGAACTGCTCGATCGAGATCGGCGGGCGGCCGAGCAGTTTCTCGATGGTGTCGGTGCGGCGCGTCAGCGAACCATGTGAGATTTCGGTCAGTTCATCGCAGACGGCCTTGACGCGCCACTCGTTCACGCCAATGGCTCGCAGGATGTTCGCGAAGTCTTCGATCGGCTGGTCGACATAACGGATCTCGCGGCCCAGCACCTTGGTAAAGATGGCCGCGACTTCGTCCATCGTCACGAGATCCGGCCCGGTGATGTCGTAGCTCTGGTTCTCATGGCCCGGCTGGGTCAGTGCCAGCGTGATGACCGCGGCGATGTCGCGCACATCGGTCGTCACCAGCGGGCCCTTGCCCAGCGGAAAGACGATCGCGTTCTTTTCCTTCACGCCCTTGGCCGCCGCCAGCAGGAGCTGGTTGAAGAAGGTCGGGCGCACCATCGTCCAGGCCATGCCGGATTCCCGCAGTTGCTGCTCGGTGGCCACGTGCGCCTGCGTCACCGGCGTCTTCGCGCCTGGCACCGATTCCATCGACGACAGGTAGACCACATGACCGACGCCGGCGTCTTTCGCGAGCTCGACGAACTGCCGCTCCCACTGGGCCTGCTGCTCCTCGTTCGGCGTGACCAGGTAGACCTTGTCGACGCCGGTCAGCGCCTGGCGCAGTGCGTCCGCATCGCCGAAATCGCCGATCGCGACTTCCGCGCCCAGCTCTTCGAGCGGGCCGGCCTTGTCCGGGTTGCGGATCAGGGCACGAAAGGGGACGCCGGCCTGCGCCAGCAGTTTTGCCGTTTCGCGCCCGGTGTTGCCGGTGGCGCCGGTCAGAAGGATCATGGTCTTGCCTCTGCTCGTTGTTCTTGCGGGGCGCGTATTGTCATGAATTCTGCAGGCCGCGTCGATAAGCGCGCGGCCACCGGGAGGACAGGCCGATGATCGCCCGCCGGCATCAGGACCGGCGCCTGCTGCCAGGCGTCACCGCCGGACTCGCGCTGGCCGCTTGCAACGGCGCGGCGCCGCGGCCTCGGGCGGGTGAGGACATCTACGCCGGACACCCGCTGATCGCGCGTAATGCCGGGCGCTGGGATGGCACTTATCGCTTCGTCAGGCCGAACGGCGAATTGCTGGAGCAATACGATTTCCGGATTCGGGTCAGCCTGTCCCGCGACAATGCCCGCGCCTACCGCCAGGAGAGTCATTACCGGTGGCCCGACGGGCGGACGCGCGCACTGGTCTTCGAAGCAGCCTATGTCGACGGCGAACTGCGCTGGGACGACGGCCGGATCCACGGGCGGCTGTGGCAGATCAGCGACGAGACGGCCTACCTGGTCTTCGGATTTCATGCCGAGCCGGCCTTGCGTTGCCACGAAATGATCCAGACGCCGATGGCCGGGCAGACGCGCGGTCGCAGCTGGCTGTGGTACCGCAATGACCTGCTGGAGCGTTACACCCTGATCGACGAGCGGCGCGTGGCGGATCATGCGCCGCTTGAATATAAGTAAACACATTAATATACTTTTTCGTTTCGCTAGAGATCTACCGATGGCGATACCCGGCAAGGTTTCCGCTCGGGCACGCCCCGCGCAGTCGCGTTTGTGGCGGCCACCATTCGTCGGCCTCGTGACGACTGTGCTGATGCTCCTGGCCGTCGGGCTTGGGCACGCCGTGATGCGGGCGATCGAAAATGCGCTGGGACACGACAACACCTATGTTGCGTCGATCTTCATCGGTTTCGGCGGCATCGTCATGCTCTGGTACGGGGTCAAGTCGCGCCGCGAGAATTTTGCCACCTGGATGGGTTTCGGCGCGGGCCTCGTCGTCTGGATGGCCTGGGTCGAGTTCTTCTACATGTATTACGGGCGCAAGAATTTTGGGCTGATGCCCCGCGTCGAGAATGGCGTCGTCACCACAGAGCCCGAGTACCTGATCATGGCGGCCACGATCGGCGTGCTGTTCGCGATGCTCGCCTGGTACATCTTCGACAAGGATACCCGCTGCAATATGTTCGTCTGGATCCAGAATCGCCTGGGTCTGCGAGACGGCCTCGGGGAACGCAGCAAGACGGCCAGGGATCGCAATTACGCGCTGATCACCTTCATGGAGACCTTCTACGTTACCTGGTTCATGTATGCCTGGAATCTGTTGGTCTTCGATCCGGCCTTCGTCGGGACCGGTGACTCGGCCTTTTACGCCGAGGCCGCGACCATGTTCCTGTCGATCACCTGGGGTGGCTTCTGTTTCAGCCGCTTGATCCGTTACCGGCGAACATCGACGGCGCTGCGTTATGCGATCCCTACTGCAAACATTCTCTGGATCAGCGTTGAGCTGGCATCCCGCTGGGGCATCCTCACGGAGATCTGGCTCTATCCCGCGCGCTATGCGACCGAGTTGCTGCTGATCAGTGCCGCGTTCATTGTCATGGCTGTGATGATCTATCGCGCCCCGAAGAAACCTTCCGAGGTTGGTAACTGGTGAGGCGCTGGCTGCTGTCGGGCTGCGTGCTGCTGCTGTCGCTGAGCGTGGTGGCCGATGAGCTGCAGCTGCGTCCCGGTATGACCGGGGTGCCGGATCTCGGCGCCATCGATTGCGCGACTTTCAATCATATCTATCCGGCCGGCCCGACCGGGATGGAGCAGGCAGTACTCTACTGGGCCGAGGGCTGGCTATATGCGCGCAGCGGCCTGACGATGGACGAATTGCTGTCGGCGCAAGCACCCGGCTCTCGCGCCTGGGATTTCGACGCGCTGACCGGGCACATCGTCGATTTCTGCGCCGCGCATCCGGACAGGCCATTGCCGGCCGCGGTGGCCGATCTCTGGCAGCTGCTCGACCCGGCGGGCGACTAGTCAGCCCCGATCGTTTCGTCGTCGACGGTGCTGATGGTCGGTACGAAACGCCCGGTGGCGACACGCCAGATCTGCAGGCCCAGCATCAGCACACAGACCACGAGCCCGGCGCCCAGCACCCAGCGGTTATAAGCCGGCAACGGACCGGCCGGCGCAACGAATCGCAAGGCCCAGGCTCCGAGCGCGATCCACGCCAGTTGCGGAAACACGGAGCAGAAGCCGGCGGCGATCGCCAGGCCGCAGGACAGCGCGAAGCCCAGCGGTACCAGCAGCCAAGCCGCCGACAACTCCGTTGGATCGGGTACGCTGCCCGGTGCAGCGGCGCTGAGCGCTGACATGAGCGTCAGCAGGAAGACCAGGAGCGACGGGATCGCCGGTTGCGGTCGGGCATTGGCCAACAGGCTTTCACGCCAGCCCTGCGGAGGGCGACTCGCTGTTGCGGACGGCGGCGATTGTTCAGGCGCGTCGGGCATCTGAGTGCGCCGGCTTGCGCAGCAGGCCGAGCAGCGAAGCCGTGTACACCGACTCGAGGTCATCGCGCCGGGCATAGATTCGCAGCAAGGGTACGGCGGTGCGACTGAGCACCCGGAAACTCTGCTCCGCGTCGTCGGTCAGAAGCAAGCCGGCCCGCTCGCAGCGCTGCAGCGCGGTCTTCAATGCGCGCCCGAAGCGGCGGTGGTCCGTCTCAAGGTAGGGGAAAGTTTCCGCGCCGAGTTGCGAAACAATCGCCAGGGCTTCGCTATGCGCGGACCAAAGCTCCAGGTAAAGGCGGGCGACACCCGGCAGAATCTGGTCGACCGGACCCGCCGCGAGCTCCCTGAGTCTGCGGCTACCCAGGCGGAGCACGGGCTTCAGCAATGCGGCAGCGAGCTGATGCTTGTTTTCGAAGAAGCCGTAGAAGGTGCGCCGGGAAATGCCAACGGCATCGATCAGCTCAGCCACGCTGACTTCATCGACGCCGCGTTCGGCGAAACGCTTGGCGCCCTCGGTCAGCAGATTCGCATAGATCCGCTCGCGCCGGGCCAGCACTTTCCGGCTGCGGATCGCCGGCGCACGGCGCGGATGGCTCACCGGCTTGTTTTGGGTCGCGGCCATGCCCGGAAATATACAGCGATGTTTCGCAGGCTGCAGTTGGGCCTTGGGAAGCAGGATTCGTCCGGAAAAAAAGAAGGCCCGCGTGCGCGGGCCTCCGTGAGATCGGGCAAGCCCCAACCTCGCAGTCAGCTCGAATGCGCAGGATGCTCCATTGTCGAGCCAGACCACGCGGGTTTGGGACCTACCGTCGGAATCTCACTAGACATGGATCACCTCCTTTTGGTTGTGGGGCCTGCGGCTGAGTATCGGTGGCCCTAGCCGGGGGTGCAAGCAGCCGGACCACGAATGTCGTGGCCGGATGGAATCCGCCGGTGCGCGGCGCGCGCCGGGGCGGTGGGGCCTGGTCCCCCGGAGGGCCCTTCGCGCTATCATGCATGGCCCACTGGCCACCGCGGCGCCGACCCATGCCGATCTTCGACTATCAGTGCAGCGCCTGCGGGCATCGCTTCGATGCCCTGCAGAAACTGTCGGACCCGCCACTGAGCGAGTGTCCGGCCTGCGGGCGGCCAGCGCTGAAGAAGCTGCTGTCGGCGCCTGGTTTTCAGCTCAAGGGCAGCGGCTGGCGCAAGCCGAAGGCCGAGAAGCCGGTTCGCAAGACCCGTCGCGGGCACATGTTCGACCAGGCCGTGCCGCACGCGGAGCACCATGACCACGGGCATGGCCACGATCATGGCAATGGCCATCCGCACGGCCACGCCCGCGATCACGAGCACTGATGGGGCCGGGCTCGCCTAACCGCAGCATGGACTAACCGCAGCATGGACGCCGCGGCGCAGTAATAGGGGTAAATCCGAATCCACTGGCGCCGCTTCGGCGTATTATTGTCGGAAATCGAACACGCCTGTCCGAATGCTGAGGTGCCCGCGGCCATGTACATCAATTTCTGGTACCCGATCGCCCGTTCCGAAGAAGTCTCCGCCGACAAGCCGCTGCGCGTGCAGCTGCTGGGCCTGCCTTTCGTCACTTTCCGCGACGAAGACGGCAAGGCGCACGTGCTATCCGACACCTGCGTGCATCGCGGCGGCTCGCTGAGCGCCGGCTGGGTGCGCGGCGGCCGTGCGGTGTGCCCCTATCATGGCTGGGAATTCGGTGGCGACGGCAAGTGCCGGCACGTGCCGTCGCTGGTGGGCGCGAAGATCCCGGCGCGCGCCAAGGTCGACAGCTATCCGGTGCAGGAGAAGTACGGCATCGTCTTCGCTTTCCTCGGCGACCTGCCCGAGGAAGAACGCCCGCCGCTGTATAACATCGAAGAATACGGCGACCCGGGCTGGAAGGCGCAGCTCTACGTCATCAACCTGAACGCCTACTATGAGCGTTCGATGGAGAACGGCCTGGACCCGATCCACAACCAGTTCGTGCACCCGAAGCAGGGCGCGCCGATGCTGGAGCCGGAACGCCAGCGCGAACCGGTGCCGATGGAAGACATTCCCTGGGGCAGCAAGTTCTACATGAAGTACCCGATCAAGCTGGACCAGAATACGGACCTCAAGGACGTCAAGAGCGGCGAGCGGATCGGCGCCGCTGGCTCCTGGCACCAGGGTCCGAATCAGCTCGTCACCTGGATCGACATCAGCAAGGAAAACGCTTTTCACCAGTACCTGTTCGAAGCGCCGGTCGATGACTGCAGCACGCGGATCTTCTTCATCAACATGCGCAACTGGCTGCTGGACGACCAATACGACGAGCGCGTGGAACAGGCGACACTGGAGATCGTGCACGAAGACGTCGCGATTCTCGAGCGGCTGAACCCGGTGCGCACGCCGGAGACCAATACCAAGGAAATCCTCGTGCCCGGCGACACGGCCGTGGTTCGCTATCGCGAGTACCTGAAGGACTGGGACGCGCGCGGCTGGCGCATCGACTTCAAGGCCCTGAAGGAGCGCGCCGGGGACGTGGCCTTCGCGATTCCGTCACCGGGACGCCGCGAGCACGGCAACTGGGTGCTGGACCCGGTGCCGCTGAAGCCGGGCAATCCCGAGATGGTCGGCAGCGCCACGCGCGGTCGCCAGCGCGAAGCCGGCGCAGCCTGAGCCGCGGACCGGTTCGCGCCTGCACGAGAACGCAGGCGTCGCCCGCGTATCGCTGCCCGGCGGCCGGGAAGCTCGTCGCATGAAGATCGACCTGGTACTGGACTCGCACCTGCCGCCGCAGCGGCTGGCGGAACTCGCGCAACTGGCCGAAGCCCACGGTATCCACGCGATCTGGTGCGCGAGCTATCTCGACGGCCGTGACCCGTTCACGAACCTCGCCGAGGCGGCGCGGGTCACGGAGCGCATCCGGCTCGGGCCAATCGCATTGAGTCCCTGGGAGCTGCACCCGTTCCGCATCGGCATGAACCTGCTGACGCTGAACGAGATCTGCCCGGGCCGTGCACAGGCGATCATCGGCGCCGGCGGCGAGGTGGTGATGGCACTGGGCTTTCCGAAAGATCGCCGGCGGGTGCGGGCCGTACGCGAAGCGATCGACATCGTGCAGGGCATGATTCACGAACGGCCCTTCAGCTACCACGGTGAGCTCTACCAGATCGAGGGTTACGACCCGCAGTGGATCACAGCGCCGCCGCCACGGGTCTACGCGGGGGCGAATCGGCCGCAGATGCTGAAGATGGCCGCGCGCAAGGCCGACGGCATCATGATGAGCGACCTGTCGCCGAAGCTCGCGCGCGAGGCGATCGAGACGGTACGCGGGCACCTGCAGGCATTCGGCCGCGACCCGGCCGACTTTCGTTTCAACAATTTCATGGCCTGGTATGTCTATGACGATCCAGCCGAGGCCCGCCACGAGGCACGCCGCTGGATCGGTTTCCGCGCGCTGTTCCGCGAGTACATGACCCGCGAGTTCATGAGCGAGGAAGACTT
>RFHQ01000017.1 GCA_003695765.1 Gammaproteobacteria bacterium | reverse complement strand
GCGCCGAAGAACGGCAGGGCCAGTGGCAGCGGCGCGAGGCGGTCGGGTTTCGCCAGGTCGTCGATCCACAGGAAGCCGGCCTGGTGCAGCAGGAAACTCTCGCCCAGCGTGTCGAATGCCGCGATGAACACGGGGATCTGGATCAGGAAGCCGGCGGCACTCTTAAGCGTATACCAGGGGCTGACGCCCTGTTGCCGGTAGACGGCCAGGACGCGCTCGTGGGCTTCCTCGCCGCGGAACTGCCGCCGGATCGCCGCCAGTTCGGGCTCAAGCCGCGCCTGGATCCGCTGGACCTCGGCCTGCCAGCGGTCGGCGATCCGGGTCAGCGGACTCATCAGCAGCTTCACGCATAGCGACAGCAGCATGATCGCCCCACCCGGGCTGCCGGTCAGCGCGACCAGCAAACCGAGCAGTCCCGCCATCAGGATGCAGAGGCCGCGCAGCCAGTTCCACAGTGCGGCATACAGCAGGCCGCCGAGCACCGGGTCGACACTGCGCAGCCACGCGCGCTCTACCGGGCCGGCAGCGAGCCGCAGCTGCTGCGGCTCCTGCTCCGGAAAACGGAGTCGCAGCACCGGCATGTTCGCCTGCGCCTGTTCCAGGGTCACGGTCGTGGCGCGCGATGACTGCAGCAGCACGGCCCAGAAACGCTGCCGCAGGCCGAGCCAGTCGCCGTCGCCCGGTGCCGCGCTCGGCGAGGCCTGCAGCCATTCGTCGAGCCATTGCTGGCCATTCTCGTCGACGACGATCGCGCGGACGCGGGAATAGATCGAGCCGAAGCCGGGCAGTGGCTCGGGCGCGAAGCCGGGCTCGGCGCGCAGCGAGAGTCCGGCGCCGCGGGGCAGGTCCAGTGCCAGCGCCACGCTGCCGGTCGCCGGATCCCAGCGGTAACGGTGTTCACGGATCCGGCCAGCGACCGGCTGCAGCGATCGCAGGCGCAGCTCATCACCGTGGCGCTCGGCCCGGTAGCCGGCGGTCGCCAGGCGGCCGGCCAGCGCGGCGTCACCGTCCCAGCGCAACAGCACGGCAGCCGGCCCGAGCAGTTCGCGCTGCACCCGCGGCGTTCGACAATCGGGCCGGCAGACCCGCCAGCTCAGCGGCAGGCCGCTGTCCAGGCTGACCTCGAGTTCGGCGCCGGGCGCGATGAATCGCGCCGGCGCCGCGGCCGGCGCCGCAGCGGCCAGCAGCAGCGCGGCGGCGGCCAGCGCGAACCTCACCGGTAGAATCGGCTCATCGCCGCCAGCGATTCGCGCAGCAGGGCCGGGTCCAGCGCCGACCGGCCGAGGGGCCGGTAGTGCGCGTCCAGCACCTCGACGAACCCGCCCGGGTAGGACACGACGATCTTGTCCGGCTGAACGATCGCGTGCGCCGAGTAACTGCCAGCGATGATCCAGTTCCATTCCTTGCCGCTGAACAGATCCTGGCCGACGCCATAGTCCGCCGGATCGTTGCGGCAGCCGAGCAGCTGCCGCAGCAGTGTCGGCGGCAGGTCGTAGTGAGACGTCCGGTGCTCGATCCGCTGCGCCGCCCGCCCCGGCCAGTGCAGCAGCAGCGTGGACTGCAATTGGGCCCGTGAAAAATTGCTTGCATGGCCGATATAGCCAAGCCCGTTGTCGTCGAACTCGTAACCGTGGTCGCTGGCGATGATGACCACGGTCGAATCCAGCAGTCCGCGCGCGGCGAGGCCGTCGAGAACCCGGCCGACCTCTGCGTCGATGCGCCGGATGGCCAGCCGGTAACGGCGCCAGGTCTCCCATGCCTTCGGGTTGGCCCGGAAACGGTCGTCCATCGGCAAGGACTCGCTGCCATCGCCGGCCACAGTCGCAATCGGCGGGTCGTAATAGAGGAAAGCGAAGAACGGCCGGGCCGGCGGCGACGCTCGCAAGCGCTGCAGCCATTGCCGGGTCACGTCGCGATTGCTGCTGCTGCCCTCACCGGGCAGGTCGGCCAGCGACGCGAAAACGGTCTGGTCGAGCAGGGTCGGGCTGCCGAAACCGACGGCGCTGTAGACCAGCAGCTCGTAGCCGGCCGCCTGCAGCTGGTCGATCAGCACCGGCGGGCGCGCGAGGTTGTAGAAGGCCCGCCAGTAGGTGCTGGGCAGGCTGTAGAACATCGAGAAGAATCCCATGCGCGAGGAATTCCCGCCGCTGTAATGCTGCGCGAAGCTGATATTGCGGTCGCGGAAGGCCGCGATTCGCGGTGTCAGCGCCGAGTGGATCGCATCCGGGCGCAGCGCGTCGATCAGGATCATCACGAGGTTCAGCGGCGGCTGCGGCGGCCGGCAGTCCAGCGGTCGCAACGGATAGCGCAGCTGGCCTTCGCCCGGATCGCCGCGCTGTTCCGCCAGCCGGCGCCGCTGCACTTCGTCCGGATCGACCCAGCCGAGCCTGGCGAGATCACGTTTCGCGCCGACCGGGTAGTAGAGCGGCAGATAGCGCGTGAACTGCGTGACCGGCGTGTGTGCGACGGCGTCGCCCCAGATGTGCAGGCCAGTCGCCGCCAGCCAGGCGCAGGCCAGCCCGGCGGTCAGCCAGTAGCCGCGGCGGGCACCCGGGCGGCGCGCGAGAGCCCGCCAGAGGCTGCCGGCCAGCAGCCACTCGAAGACGACGAAGATGCAGAACATCAGCGCAGTGAACAGCCAGGTCGACCATTCGAACAATGCCGCGGTCAGCAGGCTCAGGTGAAAGCGGTTCTGCGCGAAAACCTGCGTGTCCAGCAGCAGCAGGCTCAGCCCCAGCGCCGCGAGCAGTGCGCCAGCGGCCTGCAGCAGGCCACGGCGCGGCCACAGGAGTGCCAGCGGCAGCAGCAGCAGGCCGAGCGGCAGCGCCGCGAGCAGCGACATCTGGCCGATCAGCGCGAGCGGCACGTAGACATAGCCGGCGAGGTCAGCCGGAAAACGGTAGACCAGCAGGTAACGCAGGCCCAGCAGGCAGTACAGCCCGATGTTCGCGGCGATGAACCAGCCGCTCCAGCGCAGCAGCGCGCGGCGGGATTCCGCGGCCTTCATGCCGGCACCTCGCGCGGCCAGTCCAGCTCATCCGCGATCGCGGCGACGGCTTCGGCCGCGGCCCGGCCGCTGCCGCCGAGGTTGTAGATCCATTCCTCGCGCAGCCGCTGCATGTCGGCGCGGAACCGTTCCGGCTCAGCCAGCAGGCGGTCGATGACCGCGGGCGTGTCCGCGAGCTGCTCCGGCTTGAGCAAGGCGCCGAGACTGTCGCGCACGCGCATCTCGAAGGGCTCGATGCCGAGCTCCTGCCAGCGGTCGTTGCGCGACTTCGGCGGCAAGTCGAAATACAGCACCGGCTTCTCCAGCCCCAGGCCGTAGTCCATGCCGGCGCCGGACCAGTCGGTGATCATCAGGTGCGAGTCGAACAGGGAATCACTCTCGGCCATGTCCTCGACCAGCGCAAAGCGCGGATGCTCTCGCCAGCGCCCGGCGATCCGGTCGATGACTTCCGGCGTCTGCCAGCGGGTCTGGAAGTGCGGTCGCAACGTCAGCCGGTAACCGGCGGTCATCAGCAGCTCGACCAGTTCCCCGCCGAACCGGTTGAGGATCGTGTTCGGTCCCCAGGACGGGGCCAGCAGCACGTGGGTGTCGTCACGACCGTGCGGCGGCGGCGGATCGCGGCGCTCCCGCATCAGTTGCTCGACCCGCGCATAGCCATGCGGGACCAGGCGCTTCGGCGGCAGGCCCATGAGCTCCTCGCGGCGGCGGATTTCGCGCGCCTGGTGCGGACCGGCGCACAGGATAGTGTCGTAGTGATCGTAGGAATTCGCGTGATCGGCCATGTGCGTACTGATCAGAGAATGAAACATGTAGACATAGTGCACCGGGTGCACCGAGCGCTTGAGGTCGAAATTGCCGAGGTCCAGCAACTGGGTCAGCATCACGCCGGCATCCAGCGTCTGGAACCACAGGATCCGGAAAAAGCCGTCACCGATGCAGAACGGCAATATCCGTTCCGACTGCTGGTGCAGCCCCCGGTCGGCCGGATCGGAGGAGACATAGCAGATGGTCCGCCCCATGCGCCCGCAGAGCTCGGCGACGATCGGCTCGAAGTGATGCCAGTCCTGGCCGCTCTCGGAGAACAGCACGATGCGCCGCGGCTCGGCCGGCAGGCGCTTGAAAGCGCGATAGTCCCGCCAGCAGTCGAGCAGGCTTGCGCGCACCGGCGCGGCCCGCCCGCTCAGCGCTCCGGCGTAGCGTCGCCGTCGCTGGGCCCGGCCT
>RFHQ01000137.1 GCA_003695765.1 Gammaproteobacteria bacterium | reverse complement strand
TGCAGGGGCAGGTCGCCAGTGACCGAGCCGCCGAACACCATCTGCGAGGTCGTGTTGGTCTCGACCAGGCTGGTGCGCAGGAAATCAGCGGCTTCCGGGCTCATCGTGCCACCGAACAGGTTGGCCGGCACGCAGTTGCCGCTCGGGTCCACGCACACGGGCTGATTCGTGGTCGGGTCGAGGATCGCGTCGATCGACTGCTGCACCTTGGAGATCGTGGTGTCGTTGTCGAAGTTCTGCGTGCGCGAGGTGCGGCCCCACTGGCCGAAGATCTCCCACTTGTGGGAGTCAGCGAACTCGCCCTTGAGGCCACTGACGATCTGGTAGGCGGTGTTCTCGTAGTTCGAGTTACGCGTGCCGACTTCGACCAGGCGCCGCCCCAGCAGGATGTCGACGATGCCATCGCCCGCGGTGCTGGGATCGGTCTCCGCGTTGTCCACCTGGGTGAAGCGTGCCACGGCGCCCGGGCCGAGGAACGGGTTCGTCAGGTAGGACAGCGAGAAGGACTCGAAGAAGGTGCCCGACGGGGCGATGATCGTATCCACCCGGCTGTTCGAGAACGAGGCGCGGGCGAAGAGCTCGATGTCGTCGGTCACGTCGTAGTGGCCGATCGAGGTCAGCGTCCAGCGGCGCACCGGCGTCTGGTACAGGTTGAACGGGTTGAAGTTGAAGGTCTGCGAGAAGGGCACCGTGTTGCCGTTCGGGTCGAACTGCGTCAGGCCACCCTCGGTGTCACCCGGGAAGCTCGAGTCAAAGGCGGTGCCTTGCGGGGTCGTGAAGCTGCCGACCGGGTTCAGCAGGTCGTCCAGCGCCTCGACGCCGAACTCCCGCTCGCCCTGGGTCACGCCGTCCTGCTTCGTGAAGCCGGCGCTGAAGACCAGGTTGCCGCGGCCGTCGGCGAAGTTGCCGCCGAAGGTGACGGCGAAGTCGTAGACGTTGCCGTCGCCTTCCTCGGTGATGCCGGCCGAGCCGTTGAACTCGATGCCTTCGAAGTCCTTCTTCATGATGAAGTTGACGACGCCGGCCACGGCATCGGCACCGTACACCGACGATGCGCCGCCGGTGATGACCTCGACGCGCTCGATCAGCGCCGCCGGCACCATGCTGACGTCGACGACACCATCGGCGTCATACGGGATCAGACGCCGGCCGTCCATCAGCACCAGGGTGCGCTCCTCGCCGAGGTTGCGCAGGTCCAGGGTCGAGACGCCCGGGTTGCCGTTGTTCGAGTTGCGGCCGATGGCCTGGGCGAACTGCGGCATCTTGCGCAGATATTCCTCGACGTTCACCGTGTTCGTGACCCGCAGCGATTCCGAGCTGATGATCGAGATCGGGCTGTTGGCCGTGAGGTCCGAGCGCGCGATGCGCGAACCGGTGACGAAGATCTCCTCCATGACCGGCCCCTCGGAACCGGCCTCCTGGGCGCTGGCCGCCAGTGGCCAGGCCGATACGAGTAGCGCAAGCGCACCACTCCACGCCGCCCAGCGGCGAGATTTTCCAGTCATTGGTTTTCTCCTGAAATCCCCAAGAAACGATCGTCCAGCGGGTTCACCGCCGCCGGCAGACCCCCAGTCTGCCGCGCGCTGCCCGCCTTTGGCCGCGCACTATAGACAAACTTCCGGTACCGGGCAATAGCCGGGGCGCGAAGCGACAACAGCGAAAGGCGCATGGAGCCAGCCTTGCCGGCCCAGTGTTGTGAAAAAGCGACACAAGCGGGCGTTTTGCTGCAGGATCGCAGGCGGCCTTGCCGATCCGCCGGGTCAATCGGCCGGCCGGCCAAAGACGACGACGAAGCAGAGTACGGCCGCGATCGCCGCGAAGCCGGCCCGCCGCCAGGCCAGGCCCCGGGATCCGGCCAAATCACCGGCGACCAGCCAGGCCAGCATCGTTTGCAACAGGTAATAGAACGCGAACGCGCGGGAAGCCAGACTGATGATCTCGAAAAGATTGGCACTCCAGATCAGTGCAATCGCCAGCGCGACGATCACCAGATAGGCCTGCCGCTCGACGATCCGGCCAGCGGATTCTTCCTTGACCAGGCCGCCGGCACCAACGGTGTCCGCGACCGCGGCGCTGAACTGGCTCATGATGGCCGCCAGCACGAGCATCGGCCCGAGCACCCAGGCCGCGGCTGTTGCCAGGTCGATGATCGCGGTCTCGTCGAGCCGCGGGTGGGCGATCCGGTCGAACAACGGGGTCGCAAGCAGGACGAACAGCAGGTAGATCGCGCTGGCGAGCCATTGCGCCCGGAGCATGGTCCGGATGCGCAATTCAGCGGTATAGGCTTGTCCCAGGAAACGGGAAGTCTCGAAACCCTGAACGACCAGCAGCAGCCCCGCCAGGACCTGCGATGTTCGCCAGGGGCTGTCCCCCGCAGAATGGATCCCGGACAGATGGAAGCCGCTGTGGCCAGCGTGCACCGCGAGGCCGGTGATCAGGGCCGCGATCACCGCCAGCTTCACGGCCACGGCATACTCTTCCAGATCCTCCAGGGCATGCAAACCTCGCCGCCAGCCGATCAGGCCGATGGCCGAGAGGATCATGGTGGCCAGGAGATCCGGGCTATGGCCGCCGGTCAGCCCGATGGGTCGCAGCAGGAATGCCGCCAGCAGGCGCACATAGAAGGCGACCGAGATGACGTAGGCCAGCGTCAACGCCGCGTCGGCCGCACGTTCGATTCGGATCACCGTTGTCTGGACATCTCCGCGAGCCAGCCGTGCTTCGGCATGCCGGATATTGAAGCGCAGAACCGTGCCGATGGCGATGGCGAACAATGCAATCACTAGCATGCCAACGATCGCGAACCGCCCCAGCAATTGCCCGAGAATCGGCGCGACCACCAGGAAGCCGCTGCCGATAATCGAGGCCAGAGGCGTCACGGTTGCCCGCCAGCTAAGGTTTTCACGTAAGCGGCGGCTCAGCAGCAGGCCACCGAGCAGGGTGGCCAGCAACGGCAGCGCGGTATTCAGGAGCATGCCGCCGAAGCCCGTCGCGGGCTGCTCGGCCACTGCCTGCGGTCGGGGGGCGTCAACGCTTGCAGTTGCATATCGCTGCCATGATAGCAACGCGGCGCCGACGGTTCCGGCTGGCATCGTCGTTGCGTGATCAGGCGTTGCGGTAGACTCCATCCGGATGATCGTGGACGACTGTGATCTGCCACCCGGCCCGCAGCGCCCGGACCGCGCCGAGCTGGCGCGTTTCTGGCGCAGGGCCTGCAGCGAGCAGCCCGGGCTGGACGCTGGCGCGCCTTGCCGGATCCGCTGGATCGGGCTGGATCACGAGACGACCGAGCAGGTCCTCGAATTGATCGAATCGGGTGACAAGACCGGCACGTTCAGCCTGCCGTGGTTGCTGGAGCGGAACGGCCAGCCGGAGCCGCAGCCCGGCGACCTGATCGTCCTGATCGATTTCGCCGGGCACCCACGGCTGCTGGTCCGGCTGACCGCGGTCTACGAACGGCGCTTCGGCGAGATCACGGCCGCGGACACGGCGATCGACGGCTCGCCGGTCCGCAAGCTCGAGACCTGGAAGGCGCTGCACAGCCGTTACTGGGGAGCGCTGCTCGCGCCGTTCGGGTTGGCGGTGCGAGACGACATGCCGGTCCTGATCGAGCCGTTCGAATGGCTGTATTCCGCGCCGCGGACCGGATAGCAGCGTTTTGCGGGACGGTGACCCCGACCGGACGCGCGCGGCGACGACGGGAACAGCCGAGGACTGCCGAGATAGGGTCACTGTCCCCAAATAACTGCATCCAAAACCGCTGTCCAGTGCATCTTATTTGCAGAAGCGGGGACAATTATCCCAGCGATGGAGCAAAATCATGCAGTTACGAGCACTGGAGATTTTCGTGGCCATTGGATTATTTGCAATCCTGGGCGCAAGTTATACTGTCTGCCTGGCCCGTTTCGCGGGCGGCCTGGTGTAAGGGGGGCATGTCATGAACGAAGACCAGGCCCACGAGCTGGCCGTGCAGCTCGCCATGAATTCCGATGCCGCACCCGTCGAGATCGTCGTGCCGCTGGCGTTCTTTCTGGCGATCGCGGTACCGATCTGCCTGAACCTGTACTTCCGCTATCGCGCCCGGCGCGAAATCCAGCAGACGATCCGCGCCGCGATCGAGCGCGGCCAGGAGCTGACGCCGGATATCCTCGACCGGATCGGGCAGGGTCCGCAGAACGCCCCTATGGACACCCGGCGGCGCGACCTGCGCCGCGGCATCATTCTGCTCGGCGTCGGCGTGGGTCTGGCGATCTTCGGGTTTCTGGATAACGAGCGCGACCTGATCGCGATCGCCGGCCTGCCGTCGTTCATCGGCCTCGCTTTCCTCGTGCTGTGGTATCTCGACCGTCACCAGGAGCCGGCGGACGGCCGCCGAGCCGATGACCGCGACCGATGAGGAACTGGCCGCACGTGTCATCGCGACCGGTGAGCATGCCGCGTTCAACGAGCTCGTCCGCCGCCATCAGTCGGGGGTTCGCAACTGGTTGCGTCACCTGGCCGGCGACCCGGTGCGCGGCGACGAGCTCGCGCAGGATGCCTTCGTGCGCGCCTGGGACCGGTTGCACGAATTCCGCGGTGACGGCAGCTTCCGTGCCTGGCTGATGCGCATCGCCTATACACTGTTCCTGCAGGAACGCCGCAGTGCCGCGCGCCACCGGCGCCTGGCCGAAGCCGTCGCTCAGGATCCGCTGATGAGCGAATCGGTCGTGGCATCCGCTCCGGACAGCGGCGTCACCGACCTGCCGCGCCTGCTGGCGATGCTATCGGACGACGAGCGCAGCGCGATGATCCTCAGCTATGCCTATGGCATGAGTCATGCAGAGATCAGCCAGGTCACCGGCTGGCCGCTGGGCACGGTAAAATCGCATCTGCGCCGCGGCCGAGAACGGCTGCAGCGGCGATTGCCACGAACGGAGGTCGTCCAGTGAACGAGCGATCGACAGACAGGCAGCTTCAGGCGCTGTTCAAGGAGATCGCGCCCCCGTTGGCCGACGACGGCTTCAGCCAGGCTGTCCAGCGGCGTATCCGCCGCCGGCGGTGGTGGCGGCCTGTCGCGCTGGCGGCGGGGTTGATCGTCGGCTCCATACCGGCCCTGCCGTCGCTGTGGGAGCTGGCTGCGGCGATCGGCCGGGCAATCGCCGCAGACCTCAGCCGCTGGCTGCAGCCCGGCTGGCTGTTCGACCCGGCGGTGGCCGGCGGCGCGGTCTTGTTGCTGCTGGCCTTGCCGGCGCTGCTGTACTGGCAGGGAGATTGACACCGCACTCGCCTTCCCGGTGAACACCGACATCGGCATCATCGATTACGATCAGCCTGGGCTCTTCCGAATCGAGCGGCGCCTGGCTGAGCTCGTACTCGCCAATGGCGGCTGAGGCCTCGGCCGGCGCCGCGCCTGCGCCGGCGGCAGCCGGCGAGCCGCTGCTGCAGGGGCTGACGACGGCGGAGGCCCGGGCGCGGCAGCAGCAGTTCGGGCTGAACCGGATCGAGGCGCGGGAGAAGAGCCGCTGGCAACGCCTGGCCGCCCGCTTCTGGGG
>RFHQ01000136.1 GCA_003695765.1 Gammaproteobacteria bacterium | reverse complement strand
CGGAATTGCGTTTCCGAGCGGACGAAGCGACCGCCGGTCGACTCCGTGTCGTACCACTGGTCGTGCCAGCGGCCATCGATCATCAAGCCCATGTCTATACCTCTCCGTCGCCAGGCTCGGCGGCCAGCCGGTCCGCCTGGTAGTCCCTGAATGCCTGCAGGATCTCGTCGCGGCTGTTCATCACGAAGGGCCCGCCCCTCACGACCGGCTCGCCCAGCGGACGCGCCGCGACCAGTACGGCGCGGTTGTCTTCCTCCAGGCCCTTGAGGCGCATTTCGTCGCCGCCGCCGAGCAGCGCGACACTATCGGTCGGCAATCGCACCGGCGCCGATTCGCCTGGCACTTGCAGCGAACCGGCAACCACATAGAGCAAGGCCGCGTGATCGCGCGGCAAGGGCTCGCGGCCGCCCGTCCCGCCCGGCAATGACCAGTCCTGCAGGATCGGATCGGTGGCCACGCCGGTGATCGGCCCGCGGCTGCCATGGCTGCTGCTGCCGGCCAGCACCCGGACCCGTATGCCGCCTGCGCGGGTCTCGACCGGAATGTCCGCGGCGGCGAATTCACGGTAAGCCGGCGGGCATAGTTTCAGGCAGGCCGGCAGGTTCACCCAGAGTTGCAGGCCATGCAACAGCCCCTGTCGTTGCCTGGGCATTTCCGAGTGCACGATGCCACGCCCGGCCGTCATCCACTGCACGCCACCGGGACCGATGACGCCGTTGCGCCCGGTGCTGTCGCGGTGCTCCAGCTCGCCGGCGAAGATCAGCGTCACGGTCTCGAAACCGCGATGCGGATGCTCCGGAAAACCGGCGATGTAATCGCGGGGATTATCGGAAGCAAAACGATCGAGCAACAGGAACGGATCGTGTTGCAGGCAATCGCCGGTCCCGATGAAGCGCCGCAGGCGCACGCCGGCGCCATCGAGGGTATCGCGGCCGGCCAGCAGGCCGCTGACCGGCCGCGGCGTCGCGTCGTTCGCTGCCAGCGGCTCGCTCATCGCGCCTCCTTGCGCGCGTCCAGCGACCAGCGGCCGGCGCCATTGGCGACCAGCAGCAACAGGCCACCGGCGATCGCGACGTTCTTCCAGAACATGATCGCCTGCGTCTGGTCAGCAAAGTCGTTGTGGAACAGCAGCGCACTCAACAGGCAGAAGCCCGCCAACAGGAAACCGGCGAGGCGTGCCTGCCAGCCGGCGATCAGCGCCAGGCCCCCGCCCAGTTCCACGATGATGACCAGCGGCAACAAGATGCCCGGCACGCCCATCGATTCCATATAAGCCTGGGTGCCGGCATAACCGCCGATCTTGCCGATGCCGGAAATAACGAAGATCGCGGCCAGCATCAGGCGGCCGGCGAGGTCCGCGATGTGATCGATTCTGTCCATCCTGCCCTCCTGTTCAACGGCCGGCAGACACTGGCCGCCGCACGGCTACAGTTTCAATGTTCTGTTTCTGAAGATACAGATGTAAAATCTGAAAATATTGTTGATCTTAATAGAACAATAGGATGAGCCGGATCGAGGAACTGGAAGCCTTCATCGGCGTCGTCGAGGCCGGCAGCATCACCGCGGCGGCCGATCGTCTCGGCCTCGCCAAGTCGGCTGTCAGCCGCCGCCTGGCGGCACTGGAGGCACGCCTCGACTGCCGCCTGCTGCAGCGGAGCACGCGGCGGATGAGCCTGACCGATGCTGGCCGGGACTTCTATCAGCGCGGCCAGCGAATCCTCACCGATCTCGCCGAGGCCGAGAGCGAAGCCGCCGGCCGGGTCCGGCAACTGTCCGGCACGCTGCGCATCGCCGCCCCGCTGTCCTTCGGGCTCGCCCATCTGGCGCCGGCAGTCACCGAGTTCGCGCGCCGGCAGCCGGCGGTCAGTATCGACCTGGATCTCAACGACCGGCCGGTGGATCTCATCGGCGAGGGCTTCGACCTCGCGATCCGGATCGCGCGCCTGGACGATTCCCGCCTGGTCGCGCGTCGCCTCACGCCGATCCGGCACGTCGTCTGCGCCAGCCCGCAGTACTGGGCAACACACGGCCGCCCAAGTTCGCCCGCCGAGCTGAGCGCGCATCGCGCCCTGCGCTACACGAACTCGCCGCGCCGCGCCTGGCGATACCGCGGCCCGGACGGCGACAGCGGTGAAGTTCGCTTGCTGGTGGCACATCAGGCGAACAACGGCGACTTCCTGCGCCAGGCGGGGATCGCGGGGCTGGGCGTGATGCTGCAGCCGACCTTCATCGTCTACGACTCGATCGAGTCCGGCGAGCTGGAGCCCGTGCTCACCGATTACCAATGGCGGGAACTGTCGGCCTGGGCAGTCTATGCGGCCAATCGCTACCTGCCGGTCCGGGTGCGGCGATTCATCGACTTTCTGGCCGGGCGTTTCGGCGAGCAGCCGTACTGGGACCGCTGTCTGCAGCCGGCCGTTGCCTGACCGGCGGGCGACTCAATCGCGTGCCGGCGGCCGGGGTATGAAAGCGCTCGTGCGGCGCATGTAGTCGCGGTAGGCGGGCCGGCGCTCGCCGATATCCTTTTCCGTCAGCGCCACGCCGGATACCTTCAGCAACAGCAGTGTCAGCAGCAGGGGCGAGACGACGGTCCACCAGGCACCACCGGCGGCAGCCACCAGAAACAGCCCCCACCAGGCACAGCATTCACCGAAGTAGTTCGGATGGCGGGAATAGCGCCAGAGCCCGCGATCCATCACGGCAGCTCGATCGCGGTCGCTGGCCAGAAATCTCGCGAGCTGGCGGTCGGCGACCGTTTCCCAGGCCAGCCCGAACAGCCACAGCGCGGTACCCACGGCGTCGAGCCAGTTTATCGGCCGGGGCGAGGCGATCGCGGCCAGGGTCGGCCAGGCAACGATCCAGGCGAGCAGGGCCTGGCTGAGGAAGACCACATACAGGCTGCGCCACCAGAACGACGGCCCGCGTTTTTCGCGCATCGCGCGATAGCGCCGGTCCTCGGCCTGACCTCGGTTCCGCTCGAAGATATAGGCCGACAGGCGCAGTGCCCACGCAGCCACCATGCCCAGCACCAGCCAGGCGCGCGGCCCGGTGGCGGGAATAACGGCCAGGAAGACCGCGGCACAACCGGCGACCGCCGGGCCCCAGAAAATATCGGCAATGCTGGCGTCCCTGCGCAGCACGCTTAGCAGCCAGGCCAGCAGGAACAAAGCGATGCTGGCCGCGAGCGCGGCCATGAAAGGCGGCAGTGCCGGTACGAACGTCGCGCTCAGAGTCCCACCAGCCGGCGCCCCTGGGCCAGCGCTTCGTCGAGGCTGGCTCCATAAGCGTCGGCACCGACCTTGCGCCAGATCTCGGGCGCCTCGTCGAAGGCCGCACCGCCGACGAGGATCTTCACATCGCGCTCGCAACGGTCGCGAACCGCCGCG
>RFHQ01000135.1 GCA_003695765.1 Gammaproteobacteria bacterium | reverse complement strand
TTTACACTCTTTCCAGGGCATCCGGGTACTCCCCAAATGCCGAAATGTGTAAACCATGTGTCCGGAATAATCTGTAAGCTATCTGTCGATAAGCTCAAAAGGCCCCATCGGGGCCTTTTCTATGTGGCGGGGCGGCGAGGTAGCAGGAGAAGCCTCCCGGGTTCGAGCCGAGGGCCTGATCCGAAACAGGTTTCGGTTCAGGCACGAGACAACGCGCAGCAACCGCAGGCTGCGAGCGGCCCCCTTTAGGGGCGAGGTTTCCGCGGGAGCGGAAACCGAGTAATCCCTCCCTCTCCGCCAGTTCGGGGACAGTGACCCTGATTCAGCCGAATTAAGGTCACTGTCCCCATAGTGAGGAGTTGACATAAGCTTGCGCCTTGCGCGTACGAAGGTCGGGTCTATAAGGTAGAACAGCGACTCAGCCCCCGATTGCGCAAGCTCGGAAGGTCGCGGAACAACCAGGCAACGATAACGACCCGGCCGCCGGCCCGAGCATCGGTGACGGGCAGGCAGAGAAGAGGGCCGTCCGATGAACCGTATCCTGCGGGTATGCCTGTTTTGCCTGGCCGCGTCGGCGCAGGCGGCGCTGGTCGACCGCGGCGACGGCTTTATCTACGACACGGTGCTGGACGTCACGTGGGCACAGAACGCGAACATCAACGGCGCGGACACCTGGGCCAACCAGGTCGCATGGGCGGCCGGTTACAGCCAGACGCACTCGGTGTATGGGGCCTTTGACGACTGGCGGCTGCCGACGATCATCGATACCGGCACGCCGGGCTGTGATTGGTCGTATGCGGGCACGGACTGCGGCTACAACGTCGATACCGGCAGCAGCGAGATGGCGAGCCTGTTCTACGATACGCTGGGCAACCTGGCCATTAGTGACACCGGTGGCAATGGCCCGCAGGCCGGCTCGGGTCTGACGAATACGGGCCCATTCACGAATCTCCAGTCCAACGACTACTGGTCCGGTACGGAGTATGCGCCCGATCACTACTCCGCGTGGTTCTTCAACTTCTTCAGCGGCTACCAGGACTCCCAGGATAAGAGCTTCTGGCTCGGCTATGCGTTGGCTGTGCGCGACGGGGATATCGTTCCGGTACCGGCGGCGGCGTGGCTGTTCGGGTCGGCGCTGCTGGGTTTGCTGGGCGTGCGACGAGCGCGGGGATGACCGGGCTTCGCGTTTCGGTGATTCGATCCTTCGGGTGGGTGAATCGGTTCGCGCTGCGATGAACCTGGGCTACCAGACTTTGAAGGCGAGAGAGGTCGAGTTGAGCCCGACTTACACGGGGAGTGTCGTGCTACGGACTCATCGCGCCTTGAGCTGGCTGGAGCGCGCGGAGAAAGAGGACGACGACGAAGATGCCCGCTTTATCTTTCTCTGGATCACTTTCAATTCGCTTTATGGCCGAGAAGTTCCGGATCGCAGGGAAAAGCCGGAGCGCCGGCTCTACAAGACATTTCTCAGGAGACTGGTCGATGCGGATGAGAACAACTTGCTCGGCAGGCTGGTATCCCGGCGGTATAGAAAGTCCATTATCGGCTTGATCGAGAATCAGTATGTATTTCAGCCGTTCTGGGAGTTTCAGTCCGGCAAGATCAGCGAAACCACATGGAAGCGGTACTTCTCGAGCGACCGGAAGCGGGCGCTCGATGCGATTCGCAGGGGCGCGATAGTCGATGTCCTGCAGATCACACTGGATCGTCTTTACGTACTGAGAAATCAGGTGATCCATGGCAATGCGACCTGGCGCGGCCGAGTCAACCGGGAGCAGATCCATCGAGGCGCTGAGATCATGGCATTTCTCGTGCCGGCGTTCCTGCACATCGTCATCAATCGGCCGGATGAAAATTGGGGCGAGCCGCAGTTCAAGGTGGTCGATCGGCCGATACCGGCGCAGGAAGAAGAGCACTAGTCAGGGATCAGGACGTTTCGGTGTTTCACCAATGTTGGCATGGCGCGACGGACGGCCGGCCGGCGGCCGAAACCGCCGGAGGAGTTCTTACCGCGGCTTGACGCCGCCGGACCGTGACAACAGCTTTAGCCAATGAACAATGGCCATCGACACGACGCCATCGTCGTCGGCGCCGGGCACAATGGGCTGACGGCAGCGGCCTATCTCGCCCGCGCGGGCTGGCGGGTGCGCGTAATGGAGCGGCGGCCTGTGATCGGTGGCTGCGCGGTCACCGAGGCGCTCTGGCCCGGCTTCCGCGTGTCGCGCGCATCCTACGTCGCCGGACTGCTGCGCCCTGTGGTGATCCGCGAACTGCAGCTGGGCGATCACGGCCTGGAACTGCTGCCGCGCGATCCGGCATCGTTCACGCCCGAGCCGGACGGGCCGGGGCTGCTGCTCGGCCCCGACCGCGCCGCGAATTGCGCCGAGATTCGCCGTTACTCGCGGCGCGATGCGCAGCGTTACCCGGAATACGAGCGCCTGCTCGAGCGCATCGCCGTCACGCTGGACCCGTGGCTGGACGCTCCGCCGCCGCGCTCGCTCGCCCATGCGCTGCCGTTGCTCGCCGCCGGCGCGCGCCGCCTGGGACGGGAACTGCCGCGGGCCTGGCGGCTGTTACGCGGCGCGGCCGGGCCGATCCTAGAAGCCTGGTTCGAGAGCGAGCCGCTGCGCGTCACACTGGCGACCGATGCGATCATCGGTGCCTGGGCGGGGCCGTCCTCGCCGGGCAGCGGCTATGTACTGTTGCACCACGTCATGGGCGAGACCGGCGGGCAGCGCGGCGTCTGGGCCTACGCCCGCGGTGGCATGGGCGCGATCTCCGCTGCGCTGGCTTCCGCGGCCCGGGCGGCCGGCGCGACGATCCGTTGCGAAGCGCCGGTCGCGCGCATCCGGACTCGTCATGGCCGGGTCGTGGGCGTCACGCTCGTGAACGGCGAGGAGATCGACGCGCCAGTCGTCGTTGCGAACGCCGATCCCCGCAGGACGCTGCTCGACCTCGTCGGCGCGTCCGCACTGCCGCGGTCACTGCGCGAG
>RFHQ01000134.1 GCA_003695765.1 Gammaproteobacteria bacterium | reverse complement strand
CGCTTGCGCTTGCGCACGACTGCGGCGAGTTCGCTTTCCGCAAAGCCAAAATTCTGCAGCAGATGCTCCAACCGCTCGTCGCACCAGCTGTGCAGCAGTTCGCGAATGCGCGCATGACTGGCTGCGGAGACGCCGTCGAACCGGACCCTGATCTTCATTGCTGTTCTCCCGTTTCCTTCAGCACGTATTCCGCGCCGCAATATGGGCAATGCGCGATGCCATCGTCGGCGAAGGCCAGGTAGACGCGCGGATGCGAGTTCCACAAGGGCATGCCCGGCATCGGACAGCTCACCGGAAGGTCGGCCCGGCTCACCATGTACACGCGCCGCGCGTTCGCGACCTCGTCCCGAGCCGCGTCGCCGGCCGTCACAGCAGGACCCGCCATGTCGCGCCGCTCACGCATATCGGCCTAGCGGATCTCGATGCGCGTCTTCGGATGCGCCGCGGCCTGGTTGCGCGGCAACTCCACGCGCAGCACCCCCTGCTTGTAGGTGGCCTTGGCCTTCTCCGGCAAGACCTCCGCCGGCAGCGGGATCGCCCGCTCGAAGCGGCCGTAGGCGCACTCGGTCACGTGGTAGCGGCCCTCGGTGTGCTCGCGCTCGACACGCTTTTCGCCACTGACGACCAGATAGTTGTCGACGATCTCCAGATCGAAATCGTCCTTGTCCATGCCGGGTGCTTCGAGGCGCACGACGATCTGCTCGCCATCGTCGAAGACCTCCGCTGCCAGCAGGCCCCAGCCACTGCTGCGAAGCTCGATCTGCCGGCGCTGTTCCTCGGCGTCCTCGCCCTGCCTGGCACCGGGCGTGAACCGGGTCATCGCCCTTGCGGCCCGGCGTGACAGCCGCTGCCAGCCGTCGGCCAGATTTTCCCAAGCCTCGTGCAGGCCTTCGCGAATCTGTTGTAACGTTGCCATGACCCTATTCCTCCTCCGGTCGAGCATTGCCCGCCGGCGACAGCGCGCCGGCGAGCAGCCATTTCCATCCGCTCAGGCCAGGGCTTCGAGCTGTTCCTTCAGCCGGTCGAACCAGCCCTTGCCGCTCTTGCCCTCGGCCACCTTCTGCTCGATGCTGTCGAGCTGTTCGTACATCGGCTCGTAGGCCTTCTTGTCGCCATAGCCGAGCAGTTGCGCGAGTTCGAGCTGCCGGCGGGCTTCTGCCAGCAGATCCTTCAGCGTCTGCTCGTCGGCCGCGGTGCGATCCTTGTTCTCGGCCAGCTTTTCCGCGTTCGCCAGCAGGCGTTCCGCGCGCAGTTTCGGCAGCGGGATCACATCGACAGTCCGGGTCACGACCGTGTTCAGCGCCAGCTGCAGCGCCTCACGGGCCTCGTCGAGCTTGTCCTCGTCGATCAGCTTGACGACGCCCTTGACCGCTTCCGGATAGGTCGCCAGCGGGATGCTGGTTTCCCGGACCTGGATTTCACTGGCGAGCGCCGACACCAGCGGCCGCGCCTTCTGGATTTCCCCGTCATCGAGATAATCCTCGGCATCGTGGATGATCGCCTTGACCGTGTCGGTGCTGGCCAGCAGATCGTAGGTCACGACCTTCACGTCGACCGGCGCGAACGCCAGGTCGGGATCGCGGGCCAGGATCAGCTCCAGCTTGCCCGTCACGATTTCCAGTGCGGCCAGCGCTTCGTCTTTCTTTCCAGCATCCAGTGCAGCAAGCGCTTCATTGCTCTTCTGCAAGGCGGTAACCGCTTCGCGGATGATCGCCTTGCGCCGCTCGGCCGCCTTCTCAGCCGATTTCGATTGGACTTCGCCCTGTACCGATTCGGCCGCCGGGCTTTGCGCCTGCGGTTCAGCCGGCAAGGAGTCGGTCTGCGCCACCGCGTTGCCGACCGAGGCCAACGCCAACCAGCCGGTAATCGCCAATAGCCGTTTCAGTTCCTGCATTGCGTTGCTCCTTCCCTGTGCATCCGGTTGCTTCCCGTTGCCCGGCCGGATCACGCGCAAGAACACTCGACAAGGCGTCGCGCTGCGCCCGGCCAAGGCAAACCGCGTGTCGTTGCAAGGGATGTAGTGCCGACAGGGGCAATTTCAAGGCCGGCACCCGTTGATGGACGCGGGCGGGCCGCGGTCGACGCTCAACCGCCTTCGATCAGGCGGGCAACCGCGCGCTCGAGCGCCTCCGGGCCACCCTTGAGCAGCAAGACGTCGCCCGCACGCAGTCTCGAGTCCAAGGTCTGCGGTGGCAGGCGGAGTGCTCCCCGGCGCAGGTCCAGCAGCTCCGCGCCCGTCTCTTCCAGCGCGAGCTCCGCCAGCAGCCGGCCGGCCGCGTGGTGCTCGTCGTCGAGCACGACCGCGCGTATCGCTTCCGGGAAATCGCGCGCCTCCTGGCGGGCATCTTCGCGGCCGCTGCTGTGGAAGAACAGCCGCAGTGGCGCGTAGTCCTGGGCGCGAATCTCGTTCAGGCGCGATTCGACCCGCGACGGGGGCAGATCGAGCAGCACCAGCAACTGCCCGGCGAAGGCCAGGCTGACCTCGAGACCTTCCGGAAACACCGTGGCGCCCGCTGCCAGCAGGGCTTCGTCGTCCTGACCGTGACGGCTGCGCACCAGTATCGGGCCGCGGAAGCCCAGCCGGCGGGCCTGCGCAACGATGCGCTCGGCCGTTGCCGCCGCATCCATGGTCACGGCCAGCGCTCTGCACCGCACCAGCCCGGCGGCCTCCAGTACCGCGGCCCGGCCGGCATCACCGTACAACACCGGTTCGCCGGCCGCCGCGGCTTGCCGGACACGTTCCGGATCCAGGTCCAGCGCCAGCGCCGGGATGCTCTCCGCCCGCAGGATTCCCGCCAGGTTCTGCCCGAGCCGGCCATAGCCGCAGATCAGCACATGGCCGTCCCATTCGGCGGCGGCCCCGGCAATTTCCTGCGCCGGCCCGTGCCGGACCGGAATCGCGCTGCTCGGCGGCAGCCAGGCGACGAGCTGCTCGCGCCAGGCGAGCAACAGCGGCGCCAGCAGCATGCTGGCGACAATACCGCCGAGCACCGGCTGCGCCGCTGCAGCCGGCAGCAGTCCGCCGCCGGCGGCGAGCGAGATCAGCAGCAAGCCGAATTCACCACCCTGTGCCAGGCTGATGGCACTGCGCCAGGCATCGGCCGGCGAATGGCCAAAAGCGCGCACGAGCCCGGCCAGCAGCACGGGCTTGACGATCACCAGCGCGAGCAGCACGGCCAGCACGGCAGGCAGTTGCCCGGCCAGCGCGGCCGGATCGAGCTTGATCCCGATCGACACGAAGAAGACGCCGAGCATCACGTCACGAAACGGCCGGATGTCGGCTTCGACCTGGTGGCGGAATTCGGTTTCGCCGAGCAGCATGCCGGCCATGAAGGCGCCGAGCGTCGGTGAGAGTCCGGCAGCCACGGACAGGCCGGCCGCCGCCGTCGCCAGCAACAGGGCGGTGAGCATGAACAGTTCCAGCGAACGGGTTGCGGCCACCCAGTGCAGCGCAGCGGGCAACAGGCGCCGCCCTACGAACGCCAGCCCGGCGAAGACCGCTGCGGCCTTGGCCAGCGCGACGGCGAGACCGCTCGCGAGGCCGGTGCCACCGGCCGCCAGCACCGGGACGGCGACCAGCAGGGGCACGGCTGCGAGGTCCTGGAACAGCAGGATGCCGGTGGCGATCCGGCCGTGCGGAGCCTGCAGTTCGAGCTGCTCGCCGAGCTGTTTCAGGACGATCGCGGTCGAGGACATCGCCAGCGCGGCGCCGATGACCACCGCCTGCCGGACCCCGGCGCCGGACAGCAGTTCAGCCAGGCCGCCGAGCAACAGCGCCGTCAGGACGAGCTGTGCGCCGCCCAGGCCGAGCACCAGGCGGCGGGCCGCGAGCAGTCGCGGCAACGAGAACTCGAGGCCGATGCTGAACATCAGCAGCACGACGCCGAGCTCGGCCAGCAACTCGGTTGCGGCGCCACCTGGCAGCCAGCCGGTGACCCGTGGCCCGACAACCAGGCCGGTCGCCAGATAGCCGAGGATCGGCGACAGCCCCAGCCGCCGGCAGGCGGCGACCAACAGCGTCGCGACGGCCAGCACGATGGTCAGCCGGACGATCAGCTCATGCGCCATCTCGATTTCCCCGCCGCGGCGCCGCGGGCAGCGGGCACTGCAGGCGCATCGCCGCGGTTGCGGTCACAACAGCGGACTCAGCAGATGCGCCAGCGAATCCGCGAGCCGCGCCAGTGTCCCGCTGCGCTGCAGATCCGCGAGGCTCACCGGTGCAGACACATCGAGCCATTGCCTGAAGAGCCTCTCCAGTTCGCCGTTGAGCCGGCGATCGGTAATGAAGCTGTTCAACTCGAAGTTCAAGCGAAAGCTGCGAATGTCCAGGTTCGCACTGCCCAGCATGGTCACGTCCTCGTCCAGCAGCATCACCTTCGCGTGCGACATGCCCGGGTATTCGTAGATGCGCACCCCGCCGGTGAGCAATTCATCGTAGAACACCCGGGACGCGCGCCGGACCACGCGCACATCGCTGCGGGCGGGCAGCAACAAGCGCACGTCCACGCCGCGGTAGACGGCGGTGCGCAGCGCCACCAGCAATGCCGGGTCGGGGACGAAGTACGGCGTCGCGATCCACAGGCGTCGCCGGCAACGGCTGATCGCCAGAAAAACCATATCGCGGGTGACGTTGATCGCCTGATCAGGGCCGCTGGCAATGGTCTCGCAGACCGCGTCGCCGCCGGCCGGCGGTCCGTCCGGCATCCAGAAATAGGCCGAATCGGCCAGTTCCTCGCCACTGCTGAAATACCAGTCGTCGATAAACACTTCCTGCAACTGGTTCACTCCCGGCCCGCTGATCCGCACGCCGATGTCCCGCCAGTCCAGATACTCGTCGCCGATGTTGATGCCACCGGTGCAGGCCTGCCGGCCATCGGCGAGCAGCAGTTTCCGGTGATTGCGGAAGTTGATGGTCGGCGCCGGTGACAACAGCCGGATCGGCATGAACGGTACGGCCTGGCCACCGGCCTCTCGCAGCGGCTCGAAGAAACGCCGCGGCAGCCGAATGGAGCCGATCGCATCGTAGAGCACCCGCACCTCGACGCCGGCAGCGGCCTTGTCGATGAGGCGATCGCGGATGCGCCGGCCGATATGGTCGTCTCGCCAGATGTAGAACAACAAGTGCAAGTGCCGCTGCGCCCGGTCGATCATGTCCAGCCAGGCGGCATGCGCAGCCGCGGTATCGGGCAGCAGCGCGACACGATTGCCGCCGCTGGGAGGAAAGACCCGGTCGACGACGTCCGGCGGCAGGCTGGCCGGCAGGCAGGCGATCGTGCCCGTTGCATCCTCGAGCCGGCTGCGGACCTCGGCCAGCGATGCGCTGGCGCGGGCGGCCGCCCGCCGGCGGCGGCGCCGCTTTCTTTGCAGGTGGGTCCGGCCCAGCAGCCACCACCCCAGCACCGCGGCGGCGGGAATCGCAAACAGCGCCAGCAGCCAGCTCAGGGCCGCCAGTGGCCGGCCGGCACGTTGCAGCAGGACGCTCGGGACGGTCAGCAGCGCGCCCAGCCAGGACAGCAGCCAGAGGCTCTCCAGTGGCCCGATACCGGCCGCGATTTCCCAGTCAACTGTCATGCCGCTCGCAAGCCCTTGCCGTATTGAGAATTTCCGCGCGCGGCGGGCAGTGTAATACGCGGCCCGCGGCCCTTGCATTCACCGCTACCCGCCCCAATAGCGCAACTGAAGACAGGCAGCGACCCTGCCGGGAGGCCGTCGATGGCGGCGCCGATCGACTATCAGGCCCTGCGCCAGGAGATGGTCGAACGCCAGCTCAAGGCGCGGGGCATCCGTTCCGGGCCGGTGCTCCAGGCCATGGGCAAGGTGCGCCGCGAAGGCTATGTGCCTTCCTATCTCGGCGAATTCGCCTACGACGACACCCCGCTGCCGATCGAAGAAGAACAGACGATTTCGCAACCGTATATCGTCGCGGCGATGCTCGAGGCGCTGGACCTGGGCGGCGGTGAAAAAGTTCTCGAGATCGGCACCGGCTCCGGTTATGCCGCCGCGGTGCTCGCCGAGATCGCCGGCGAGGTCTACACCATCGAGCGCCACGCGACGCTGGCCCGCAGCGCCGCGGAACGACTCGCGCGGGACGGCTACCGCAATGTGCATGTGCGTTGCGGGGACGGGACCCTGGGCTGGCCGGAAGCTGCGCCCTTCGACGCGATCGTGGTCGCGGCCGGTGGTCCGGAGGTGCCCGAGTCACTGCGCGAGCAGCTGGCGATCGGCGGCCGGATGGTGATCCCGGTGGGCCGGACCATCGGTCTGCAGCGACTACTGCGGATCACGCGGACCGGCCCGGACCGCTACGAGACCGAGGATCTCGGCGCGGTGCGTTTCGTGCCGCTGGTCGGCGCCGAGGGCTGGCGGGATGAATCGCCGGCCGAACGCCCGCCGCGCGAACTGTCACTGGCGCAGTCGATCCGCGTCGGCGCCGAGGCCTTCGACAGCATCGCGACGGCAAATCTGGACGGCCTGCTCGAACGCATCGGCGACGCCCGCGTCGTGCTGCTCGGAGAAGCGACACACGGTACGGCCGAGTTCTACGCAATGCGCGCCCGGATCACCGAGTCCCTGATCGAGCGCAAGGGTTTCAAGCTGGTGGCGGTCGAAGCCGACTGGCCGGATGCCGCGCGGATCGATCATTACGTGCGCGATCTCGACGTGCCGCCGGCAGACTGGCGGGCCTTTGCCCGCTTTCCGACCTGGATGTGGCGCAATGCCGAGGTCGCGGCCTTCACCGATCGGCTGCGCCAGTACAACGCGCAACTGCCGCCGGAACAGCGGGTTCGCTTCGCTGGACTGGACCTCTACAGCCTCTATACCTCCATCGATGCGGTACTGAACTTCCTCGACCGGCACGACCCGGAAGCCGCCCGCATCGCGCGCGAACGCTATGCCTGCCTGACCCCGTGGCAGAGCGATCCGGCCGCCTATGGGCAGGCAGCGATCACCGGCCGGTACCGCAGTTGCGAGCAGGAGGTCGTACGCATGCTCGAGGATCTGCTGGCGAGGCGCATGGACCTGGTACAGCGCTCGCCGGAGGGCTTCTTCGATGCGGTGCAGAATGCCCGCGTGGTCGCCGATGCCGAGCAGTACTACCGGGTGATGTACTACGGTGGCCCGGCCTCGTGGAACCTGCGGGACACGCACATGTTCGGCGTGCTCAAGAGCCTGATGAAATTCCACGGCGCGGATAGCCGTGCCGTCGTCTGGGCGCACAACTCGCACATCGGCGATGCCTCGACCACGGAGATGGCCGCTCGTGGTGAGCTGAACATCGGCGAGCTTTGCCGGCAGGAATGGGGTGCTGCGGCCTATGCGATCGGTTTCGGAACCGACAGCGGCACGGTCGCGGCCGCCTCGGCCTGGGACGGGCCGATGGAGATCAAGCAGCTCCGGCCTGCGCATGAGCAGAGCTACGAGTACCTCTGCCATGAAAGCGGTGAGCCGCAGTTCCTGCTGCCGTTGCGGCATGCAGACCGGCGCCTGCAGGACCGGCTGATGGCACCGCGACTGGAGCGCGCGATCGGCGTGATCTACCGGCCCGAGACCGAGCTGGCCTCGCACTATTTCCACGCCGTGCTGCCCCGGCAGTTCGACGAGTACGTCTGGTTCGACCAGAGCAGCGCCGTGCAGCCGCTGCCGGCCGAGCAACTGGCCGGGATGCCGGACACCTGGCCATTCGGCCTCTGAGATGAATTTCCGGATCGGCGAAGTCCTGCAGCGGCTCGAGTGGATGCAGTCGGAAAGGATCTGGCCGAACGGTCTGCGCTACCTGTGGACCGATGCCTTCGGGCTGGTGCTCTATGTGTCGCTGTGCCACGAACTGGGCGACAGGCGCTGGCTGGAGCGGGCCCAGTGGCTGGTCGGCGAGGTCGAACGGGTACTGGGCAGGGAACGAGGCATCCGTATCGGCGAGGCGCCGGACCGGGACGGGCAGTACTACCATTACCTGGCGATGTGGCTGTACGCGCTGGGGCGGCTCGGCAGCGTACTAGCCGAATACCGGCAGCGGGGTATCGAGCTCGTGCGGGAGATCCATTCCGCCTTCGTTATTCCTGGCACCGGCGTGATCTGGAAGATGCGCGAGGACCTGAGTGGGCCCTATCCCGGCTTCGGCCTCGGCGCAATGGACGCATACGACGGCTATATCGCTTATCGGCTACTGGACGAGACCGAGCTGGCCGAAGAAATCGCGGAACTGCGCGCACTGATCGACGCCGGCTATCGCGAGCTGGTCATCACGCAGGATCTCGGTCTCGGCATGATGCTGTGGCTGACACACTTCTACCCGGATGAAGACTGGGCACGGCTGCAGCGCACGCGCAGCCTGCAGGTGCTCGAGCAGCTATGGATCAATCCGCCGGGCTATTTCTGCCGCCAGCCCGGTTTGCCCGACCTGAAGTTTGCCTTCACCAATTACGGGATCTCCATCGGGTTGCAAGCGGTCGATGCCTGGCCGGAGCGCGTGGAGAAGCTGGAGCGATTCTTTGCCGGCTATCGTTCGGGCGATGAGTACGACCGCGAGGCGATCACGCATGTAATGGCCTGCTCTTCGGCCTTCCCGGGAGAGTTGCTGCGAACCGGCTGGCGGGCCTGAGACTTGCGACAGCCGGGCAACGGCCGGCGCGGCGGTATTCCAGTCGACCGGAAAGCGCATCGGGCTGCGCCGCGGTGTGCTTGCCGGCTGCCATCGGGAGCAAAAGCCGGCGCAGGCTGTCGAAGCAGCAGGCACTGGCCGGGAGCTGGACGATGCGCGCGCTGCTTTCCTGGACCCGTCACCGCCTCGGTGCGTGGCTGGTCCATTACCTGACGAAACCGACCCGCAATTATTTCGTCTTCGCGCCCGGCTCCGCGGAACGCCTGCGCAAAGTGCTCCGCTGCGGTGACGTCCTGCTCGTCGAAGGCAATCAGCGCTTCAGCACCGCCGTCAAGTATCTGACCCAGTCCTCATGGTCGCATTCAGCCCTATATGTCGGCGAGAAGCTGGCGCCTGGGCGAACCGCCGCCGGCGAGCCACTGGACCTGGTCGAGGCCGACCTGCAGCATGGCGTCACGGCGGTGCCGCTGTCGAAATATGACTGCTTCAACACGCGCATCTGCCGGCCGATAGGACTGAGCGACGACGACCGCCGGCAGGTCGCGCAGTTCATGATCGACAGCATCGGGCTCGAATATGACCTCAAGAACGTGATCGACCTGGCGCGCTACCTGCTGCCGACACCGCCGGTGCCGGTCGCGTGGCGCCGGCGCATGCTGGCGCTCGGCAGCGGCGACCCGACGCGGGTCATCTGCTCGAGCCGGATCGCCCAGGCCTTCCAGTCGATCCGCTACCCGATCCTGCCGATCATCGAGGAGCTGCCGGAACATGAACGCAGTCGAGCTGGATATACGGTGCGGGAAATCCTGCACATTCGCCACCATAGCCTGTTCACGCCTCGGGATTTCGACATCTCCCCGTACTTCGCCATCGTCAAACCGACGATCGAACTGGGCTTCGATTACCGCTCGCTGGCCTGGGACAAATAGTGTCAGACATATTTTTTATCGCAAAGCCAGATCCGTGTCTGACACCAATTGTTCACGGTGCGGTTAAATGGTGTCAGACACCATTGGGCGGATACGGTAAGGGTAGTGTTACGCTTGCGAATCGCAAAAATCATCTCTGACACCATTTTCGAGCTGACTCGGGAGAGCCCATGAGTGACTCACGCGAGGGCGCCACATTCGGCCCCCGCAAGCTCAATCTACGCATCGCGTCCGGCGTATCACGCGGCAACATGCTGACGCTGTTGTTCGGCTCCTTCTTCGGTATCGCAATGATGGGCTTCATCAACGCGAGCCAGCCCTACCTGTTCGAGGACGTACTCGGCGTGCCAACTGACGAACAGGGGCCACTTGCCGGCAACCTGACCTTTCTGTCGGAGCTCGTGGTGCTGGCGAGCATTGGCTTCATCGGCGCCATGTCCGACAAGTTCGGCCGCAAGCCACTGTGGGCCGGGGCTTTCCTGATCTTCGCGCTGGCCTATTTCGTTTACCCGCTGGCGGAGACCGTCGAAGAACTCACGGCTTTCCGCCT
>RFHQ01000133.1 GCA_003695765.1 Gammaproteobacteria bacterium | reverse complement strand
GGCGATCACCTGCAGCCGGTGAGTTGCGAGCGGCTCGCGCGCTGGGGATTGCTCGAGGATTTCTTCGCTGCCGGCGCCGAGCGCCGCCTCGGTTCCCGCTACCTGGACCCCGATGGCGAACTGGTCCTGCACGCGCCGGTCGACGAGCTGGACATTCCCTATCCCTATTACCTGTATCTCGACCACGAGCGCATCACGCAACAGCTGCTGGCTGCTGCTGCCCGCAACCCGAACTTCGCCTTGCTGAAACCGGCCAATGCGAAGCTGCTGCGCGATGGCCAGCGCTTTGCGCTCGAAGTCGACGACGGTCAGCGCCGTCGGTTGCGCGCGCAGCTGATCGTCGCGGCCGACGGTCGCCAGTCCGGCCTGCGCCGGGCAGCGGGTCTCGATGCCGAGCTGCACCGTTACCAGAACCCCCTGCTGATCCTGTTCGCACCGCGGACCTTCGCCGACCCGCGCAACGAAGTGCGTGCCTATTTCGGTCCGCGCGCGATCATCAGCGTGATCCCGCGCTGCGGGGATCAGTGGAAGATCGGCTGGCCGGTCGCGAGCGAGGAACTGCCGGCCTGGCGGCAGGCCGGCGAGGCGGAACTCGGCGAGCGGCTCGCGGCCCTGGTCCCTGAGCTCGCCGGTATCCGGCCGCGGCTGGCGGGCATCTACCCGGTGGCGATGGTCACGGCGCCGCGCTGGCACCGCGACAATCTCGTGCTGCTCGGCGATGCCTGCCACGCGATGCATCCCGGCCGCAGCCAGGGCATGAACATCGCGATTCGCGCGGCCGCGCAGCTGGCTGATCGGGTCGGTGCCGACGGCGTGCTCGACGATGAGGCGCGGCTGGCCGCGGCGCTCGATGCCCATGAAGCGCTGGCCGCGGAACTGGCGCCGCGGCTGGCCGACAACCACGCACGCGGGCTGGAAATGGATCGCCTGGATCCGGCCGCAGTCGCCGCACTGCGCGAAAAGCTCGCGGCCGTCGCTGCCGACCCGGCACGCCGGCAGGCCTACTGCCTCGCGGCCGCGGGTTATTGAACATGAGCCATCGGGTCGCAATCGGCATCGACGGCTGCGCCGGCGGCTGGCTGTATTTTCGCTTCACCGGGCAGCAAGCGAACTTCGGTGTCGCCTCGCAAGTGGCCGAGATCCTGGCGCAGGAGCGCGACGACTGCTGCGCGCTGATCGACATCCCGATCGGCCTGCGCAACCGTGGCAAGCGCGAACGCACCTGCGATGTCGAGGCGCGGGCCCGCCTCGGCCCGCGGCGCTCGAGCGTCTTCGCCGCTCCGCTGCGCCCGGTGCTGAAAGCGCCGGATTATGCCGCGGCGAATGCCCAGCAGAAGCGCCTGTCCGGCCGCGGCCTGTCGCGCCAGGCGTGGAACCTGGTGCCGAAGATCCGGGAGGTCGACGAGCTGCTCGCGCGCGAGCCGCGTTATCGGGCGCTGTTGCACGAGGCGCATCCGGAGCTGCTGTTCGCCGGCCTGGCCGGCGGGCCGATGGCGCACGCGAAGAAGAGCCGCGACGGCTTCGCAGAACGCATGACGATCCTGTCGATCCTGCACCCGGACGCGGAGGCGCTGATCGCCAGCGCCTTCCTCGCGCATGGCGGATTCGAGGCGGCGCGCGACGATGTCGTCGACGCCTTCGTGCTGGCGATGTGCGCGCGCCACCCGGACCGGCTGCGCAGCCTGCCCGAGGCACCGGAGACCGACCCGAAGGGCCTGCCGATGCGCATGGTCTATCTCAGCGGGCCGCAGTTCTGGGGCGCGGAACCGGCCGCTTGAGGGCGCCGGGCGGCGCCATGCGGCCCGGCCGGGCGTCGCGCACCCCCGCGATCTACGCCCCCGTCCCGCGACCGGCTCACCGGAAGCGTTCGCCGAGCACGGTCACGCGGTGCATCTCCCGTGGCTCGCTGTAGTCCCGCACCGCGTAATGCGCGGTGCAGCGGTTGTCCCACATCGCAATCGAGTCCTTTTCCCAGTAGAAGCGGCAGTGCAGCTCCTTCCAGTCGAGATGCCGGAACAGCATCTGCAACAGGGCATCGCTCTCCGGTTCCCGCAGACCTTCGATGTGTGTGGTCGTCAGTTCGCTGACGTACAAGAGCTTGCGCCCGGTCTCCGGGTGCACCTTGATCAGCGGGTGCAGCGTCGGCGGGGTCTTCTGGAAGGTCTTCCAGTACTGCTCGGCGCCGCCTTCGCGCTGCAGGTCCTGGCGCCGGTAGGTCTTGGTGACGTCATGCCAGGCCGACAGGCCTTCGACGATCGCCTTCATGCGCTCCGACAGGGTCTCGTAGGCGGCGTAGAGATTCACCCACATCGTGTCGCCGCCGCGCGACGGCACGCGCACCGCGCGCAGGATCGCCGCCAGTGGCGGGTCGTCCGTGTAGCTCAGGTCTTCGTGCCAGGCATTGGCCAGGCGCAGCATCTCCTGCGCGCCACTCTCGGCCTTCAGCCGGATGATCTCCTCGTGGCCTTCGATGTGCGGGATGAACGGGTGCACGTGCAGTTCGCCGAAACGCCGGCCGAAGGCGATCTGCTGTTCCGGCGTGATGTCCTGGCCGCGGAAGAAGATGACGAGATT
>RFHQ01000001.1 GCA_003695765.1 Gammaproteobacteria bacterium | reverse complement strand
CCGCGGAAGATGTGCGGCCATTCGCTGGCCGATTCTGCGGCCAGTATCGACACCGGCTGGTCACGCAGGCGTCCGACCGTGTCCATGTTGATCACGGCGAAGACGCGATCGATCGGCAGCGGTGACGCATGCCGGACGTACCAGTCGGACCCGAGCAGGCCGGCTTCCTCGCCGCTGAAGGCCACGAAGACCAGGCTGCGCGGTAATGCCGGTCCTGACGCGAAGGCGCGCGCCAGTTCGATCAGGACGGCGATGCCGCTGGCGTTGTCGTCGGCGCCGGGATAGATCGCGCCGGGCGCCGCCTGGGCGCGTTCATCCGGCCAGCCGTGCCCGAGGTGATCGTAGTGCGCGGTGATCAGGACCGCCTGCTCGCGCAGTGCCGGGTCGCTGCCCGGCAGCCAGCCGATGACGTTGCGCAACTCGTGCGGCTTGCCGTCCGGACCGGTCGGCGAGCTGAAGGGCTGGAAGTAACCGCCGGCTTCACCGCCGGGCTGCAGCCCGGCCGCGGCGAACTCGGCGGCGATGTAATCCGCCGCTTCTTCCAACCCGCGGCTGCCCAGGCCGCGGCCTTCCCGTTCCGGCGCGGCGAGATAGTTCACGTGCTGCATCAGGCGCTCGCGCGACACAAGCGGTGGCAACTCCGCCAGCGGCTGGCGTTTTGGCAGCGCCAATGCCACCTGGCCTTCGCTCCGTTGCGACGGTGGCCGCAGATCGAACCGCAAAGGTGAATCGCTCGCCTGCCATTCACCCTTCAGGAAGTTTTCCGGCTCGTCGCCGCGAAAGCCGAGGTAAGAGTACTTGCCGTAGTGGGGTAGCTTGCGTGCCATGCCGTCGAAGGCGGCCTCGCGGCCGACGACGATCCAGCCGACGGCTTTTTCGGCATCGCCCGGGTGGCGCGCGACGGCGACGATGGAATCACCTGCGTCGACGACCCGACCGGCGAGCCGCAGCCCGCCGGCGCCGATCTCGACCGATGCGACCGGGTCGGCGGCGAACAGCCCGGCGGCGAGCCGGTTATCGCGGCCCAGCAGCCACGCAGCGCGGTCGGGCGGCAGTTCGTCGATGTCCGCATCGGTGGCGAAATCGATCGCCTGCGTCGGGCTGGTCCAGGCGGAGACCAGCTGGCGGTAGGCGGCCTGTTCCGCCGCGCTCGCCGCCGAGGGCAACACGGCCAGCACCGCGTGCTCGCCGAAGACCTGGCCGATGGACGGCGCCGTCTCGCGCGCGTCGAGCATCCGGAACAGGTCGAAGGCCGGATCCACGGCCAGCAGCTGCGGCTGCGCCTGACTCGTGAATTCGAAGGCGGCCTCGCGCCGATCCAGCCGCAGGGTCTGCAACTGCGTTCCGGCGTCGGTCGCCAGCGCCAGCGGCACGTCCAGTTCGAATGGGCCCTGCCGCTGCCGCTGGCGGAGCCGGCCGCGGACGTGGTAAACGCCATCCGTCCGCTCGACGGCCAGGTCCTGCAGTTCCAGCCGCGCGGCGCCGGTCAACGTGACCCACTCGCGGAAGAAGCGCTCCAGGGACTGGCCGCCGGCCGCCTCGAATTCCGCCTGCAGGTCGTCGAAACTCGCCTTCCGCCCGCGGTACTTGCGGTAGAAGGACGCAAGGCTGCGCCGGAAAGCATCGTCACCGAGCCGCAAGCGCAACATGTGGAAGCCCATCAGCGTCTTGCCGTAACCGACGGCCTCGGTCGCGGCGCTGTGCCGCGAACGGAATTCCCGCAGTGGGAAATCGCGATCCGCCTTCACGAAATCGCGGTAGCGCTTCAGCGTGTCGCGCCGATACGCGGCGCCCTGCCCCTGCTGTTCCTTCAACAAATGGTCGGCCAGATAGGCGGTCAGGCCCTCGGCCCAGTTGCCGCTGGCGTAGTCGACGAAGACCGAGTTGCCCCACCAGTTGTGCAGGATCTCGTGCGGATAGGACGAGGTCAGGATGAACGGAAAGCGGATGATCTGCGGCCCCAGCAGTGTGAAGGACGGCATGCCGTAACCGGTTTCCCAGTAGTTCTCGACCAGCGCGAACTTGCGGTAGGGATAGGGGCCGATCAGCCCGCTGTACATCTGCAGATAACGGGCGGTCGCGTCCAGGTATTTGCGCGCCAGGGCGTCGTCGGGCTCGTGCAGATAGACCTCGGCGACCGCGTTGCCGGCCGGCGCCGCGTAGCGCAGCAGCGGGCCCCCGACCAGGTAGATCTCGTCGACCGGGCCGGCCGAATCCCAGTTGGCGATCGCGTCCGCGCCGCCCGGATCTCCGTCGCCCTGGCTGATCAGCTGCCAGCCGGGCGGCACCCGGGCCTGCAGGCGGAAACGCAGCAGATCGTCGCCGAAGTACGGGTACCAGAGCGTGCTGCCTGCGAGGTAGACGCCCTGCGGGCCGATCTGTCCCGGCGTGTCGCGGAAACCGCGCGCGTACTCCTCCTCCGGCGTCGCCAGCGGAAAATCGATCACGCCGCGGTAGGCCAGCGTGAGTTGCGTCACGCCCTGTGGCAACTGCAGGCGGTAGCGGCTGACACCATCGTGCCGCGCCAGCTCGACGCTGGAGCCGTTGATGCCCTGGAAACCGTCGGCACCGGCACCCGGGAGGCGCTCGACCGTTGGCGACGCGCTGACGATCTCGAGCTCCGAGGTCAGCAGGAACTCGACGCTGCGCCCCGCCAGGGCTTCCGGCAGCTGAACGACGACCTCGGCGGAGAGCTCATGGCGCTCCGGCGCCAGTTCCGCGACGATCTCGTAGCTCGCGAGCCCCGGCGGCTGCGCCCAGGTCAGCGCCGGCAGCAGGCTCAGTAACCAGGGCAAAAGCCGGCGGCCGCGCGACGCCGCCGCGCGGTCCTCAATCGGCTGTGCGCGGCGTAGTTGCCACCGGCTGGCGGCGCAGCGGCACCCGCAGCCGTTGTAATCGACCTTCGCGCTCAAAACCCACCTCCAGATCTTCACCCCAGTCATGACCGGCCATGATGCGGCGGAGCGCCGCGAACGACTCGATCGCTTCACCGTCGATGTCCTGCAACAGGTCGCCGACCTGCAGGCCGGCCGCGGCCGCCGGCGTGCGCTTGCCGACCTGGATCACGCGCGTCGGCTGGCTGCCGATGCGTCCCGCGAGCGAGACCCCGAGCTGCGGGAATTCCGGCGCGCGGCTGGCCGGCAGTCCCCAGATGAAATCGGCGTAGGAGGCCTGCACCCGCGTGACCGGCTCCCCGTCGGCCGTGATCAGCGGCACCGGCACGACCGAGGCGATGCGGCCGGAAAACTCGTCCTCGATCTGCCACTGCGAGCCGAGGCCGTAAGTCACGTGGCCGGCGCCGATCAGCACCACCATGATCGCGTCCGGCCCGCCACGTTGTTCCAGCCCGCGCATCGCGTTCCAGCCCATCACCGCATCCCAGGTCGCCTGCGCGCGCAGCATCCCGGTCAGCTGGGCCTCGCTGAGCTGCGCGTGCACGAGATCGCCGCTCTCGAACGAGGCCCGGAACAGCCGCTGGTGTTCCTCGTTGCCGAAGCGCACGGCCGGCGGCATGTGTGCCTGGTCTTCCTCGCGGAGCGCCTCGAAGCCCTCACTGCGGACTGCCTTGACCGTCGCCCGCGGCGCATTGATCGCGATCATCGTCAGGCGGTGGTCACGCGCGTAGCGGAAGATGTCGGCGTAGTAGTGCCAGTGGTAGCCCCAGCTCCCGTACCAGTCGGCCGCTTCCAGAAACTCCGCCTCGGAATAGTCGCCGGCGGTCCAGCGATCGAGTTCGGCCTGCCGCGTATACGGAAACATCTCCAGCCCGACCAGCACCTCTCGCCCCTGCTCGTGCAGCAACCGGATCAACTGCGCCTGGGCGCGGTGGAAATCGAAGTTCGTGTGGCTCTCGCCGAAGAAGACCAGGCGCACGCCCGCCAGCCGTGCGGCCATCTCTTCTGCGGAAATCGCATCGCCGCGGCGGGTGTCGACGATCCTGTCCAGTTGCAAGGCCACCGACGCCTCGCGCCGGGCCGGATCGCCCAGCGGCAGTTGCAAGGTGCCCTCGGCCCGCGCCGCGCCCGCCAGCAGGAAGCTCGCGCAGGCGCCGGCGAGCCAGCGCGACCGCGGCCGCCGCGACGCGGGCCGGCGGGCCGGGCCTGCGGCATTGAACATAAGGTCTGAGGCCTTGCGCGCGCCGCCGGCCACTGAGGCATTACATATTCGGGTCATCGCTGAACTCTGTTGCGCAAGCCATTGATCAGTCAATGCTGGATCGTTTAGGCCCGCATCCGGGTGGACAAGGCGCCGGCATCCATGCCATAACCTTTGCCTAGACCTGTCCCGATGACGCACATCCTGGTCAGGTCCGGACCAATCATAACGAGTAACGACCCATGCCGCCGCTGTGGCGGCTGATGGCGCTTTTAAGGGGAGCCCAACACCATGACCCAGAGTCAGAGACTTCACGGCCTGTCCAGCCGTCATGCCCGCATCGGCCTGTCCGGGATGCTGCTGATCGCGCTGCTCGCGCTCGTCAGCGGCCGCGCGCAGGCCTACAGCGCGCTGTACGCCTTCGGCGACAGCCTCACCGACACCGGCAACGTGTTCGCCGCCAATGGCATTCCGCTGCCGCCGTATTTCAACGGCCGTTTCTCCAATGGCCCGGTCTGGATCGAGACGCTGGCCGCGAACCTCGGCCTGAGCGCGACGCCAGCGACCGCGGTGCCCGGCGGCACCAACTTCGCTTTCGGCGGCGCCGCGACCGGTTCGCCGCCGGCCGTCATCGGGCCGACCTCGCCACCGACTCTGATCCAGCAGGCCGGGCTGTTCCTGAGCGCGACCGGTGGGGTCGCCGACCCGAATGCACTGTACGTGGTCTTCGGCGGCGGCAACGACGTGCGCGGCGGCGACATCACCGGCTCGGCAGGTAACATCGCCACGGTGATCAGCACGCTGGCCGGCGCCGGCGCGCAGAACTTCCTGGTCCCGAACCTGCCGGACATCGGCCAGACGCCGGAAGCGATCGCCGGTGGGCCGGCGCTGCAGGCAGGCGCGACCTTCCTGTCGACGACCTTCAATACGCAACTGGCGGGTGAGCTCGCGAACCTGACGGCGACGCTGGGTGTCAACATCATCCAGTTCGACACCTTCGCGTTTTTGAACAACATCCTGGCCAATCCGGCATCCTTCGGGTTCACGAACGTCAATACGCCGTGCTATAGCGGCACGACCGGCATCGGCGGGCCGGGCACGGTCTGCGCCGACCCGAGTCAGTACGTGTTCTGGGACGGCATCCACCCGACCGCGGCCACGCACCAGCTGTTTGGTGATCTCGCCTTCCAGGCCGTGATCCCGCTGCCGGCCGCTGCCTGGCTGTTCGGCTCGGCACTGGGCCTGCTCGGCTGGATTCGCCGGCGTCACGCCTGATCGACGCCGAGCCAGCACATCAGGAACCCGGCCTCGCGCCGGGTTCTTTTTTGGCCAGCGGCAGGCGCTGCCGGTAGGTGAGGCAGCGCCACAGCCACTCCGCCGGTCCCTGCCGGTATCGGGCCAGCCACCAGCGGCTCGCAGTCAATTGCAGCGTCCAGATGCACAGCAGGGGCAGGTACAGCCACGCGCCGCTGAGCCGGCCGTACAGGCCGAGGCCCACGGAATAGAAGATCAGGGCGCCGAGCAACGACTGCCCGAGATAGTTCGACAAGGCCATCCGGCCGGTGGTGGCCAACGCGTCCTGCAGGCGCCGCAGCCAGCCGCTGCGCGCGAACAGCAGCAGCAGCCCCAGGTGCCCGGCCGCCATCGCGCCGCGGCGCAGGTCGTAGGCCAGCAGCCAGGTCTTGCGCAACAGGGGATCGAAATCCGCGGCCAACAGGCTGGCCGTTTCCGTCGCCGACAGCGGCAAGCCGATGCCGTAGCCGATCACGGCCAGCCACAGCAGCCGCGAGCGCTTCACGGCGCCGGCCAGCAGGCCCGCGCGCAGCAGGGCCATGCCGGCAAGCATCATCGCCAGCGAGTCCAGAAACCAGGCATTGGCGGCCACGACCGTCTGCAGCACGAGGCTGCTGCGCCCGCGCTCGGCGTAGAGTTCGCGCAGGCTGCCCTGGCCGATCCGCTGGATCGAAGACCGCAGCGTCGCGGACTCGAGATCGGGCCGGGCGCGCTGCTCGATCGCCTCCCAGGCCTCGGCCTGGCGGGCCGCTTCCGGATCTTCGCCTCGCCGCTGCACAGCCAGCGGATAGGCCCTGGCCAGCTGCCGGGCCTCGACCAGGTCCGCATGGCGAAGCGCCGCATTACCGGCGGCGACGCAGAACGCAAGCAACAACAGCGTCGCGGCAGACAGGCGGCGCAGCGGATACAGCAGCAGACCGCAAACGGCATAGGTCAGCAGGATGTCGGCCGGCCACAGCAGCACGAAGGCGTCGAACAGGCCGAAGGCCATGAGCAGGCCGAGCCGCCGGTAGTAGAATGCGGCTGCGGACCGCCCGTCGCGTGTCAGGCGCGAGACCATCAATAGCATGCCGGCCCCGAACAGCAGCGAGAACAAGGCCCGCTGGCTGCCCTCGAACAGCGTGTGCACGACCGCCCAGGTCGGCACTACGGCACCGGGCCAGCCGGCCGCCGCGCTCGGATAGTCGAAGATCGCCTGCGGGCCCGCGAAGGCCCAGATGTTCATCAGCAGGATGCCGAGCACGGCGGTACCGCGGACGATGTCCAGCTGGCGGATGCGGCCGGTGACATCCACGGGCCGTGGCTGCCCGGCATCGGCGGCGTTCGCGTGGTCTCGATGCACCTGGTCGCTCGCAAGCTTGGTCCCGGCGCCTCCTTAGCATGCCTCGCCGGGCGCGGCCAGCGTTCCGCCCGGTGCCGTTCGAAAACGCCGCCGGCCCGGGCGTGGGGCATGCCGGCCGCTGCCGTAGTATCGTTGGCCGGAGGGCTCCAACATGCTGATCAACAACTGGTACGTTCTCGGCCTGTCGGACGAGCTGGGCGACACCCCGGTCGCGGCCCGCGCGCTGGGCCAGGACTTCGTCCTGTTTCGCGATGTCGATGGGCGCGCTCATTGCCTGGCCAATACCTGCGTCCACAAGGGCGGCTCGCTCTGCCGCGGCAAGACGATCGGCGGTGCCGTGCAATGTCCGTACCATGGCTGGCGCTTCGACGGTGACGGGCGTTGCATCGAAATCCCGTCGCTCGGCCCGCAACGGCGGATTCCGAAACGCGCCCGTGTCGACGCCTATCCGACGCAGGAGCAATGGGGCTGGATCTGGGTGTTCCTCGGGGACCTGCCGGAGAGCGAGCGCCCGGCGCTGCCGGATTTCTTCCCGGAGCTGGACGCGGCCGACCCGGGCTGGCGCTTCAATCGCGGGCAGGCGCAGTTTCGCTGCAACTGGGTGCGCGCGATCGAGAACGGCGTCGACCGCAGCCACGCGGTCTTCGTGCATACCGATTTCGGCAATCCGGAGCGCAAGGTCGTCGCCGAATACGAAGTCGTCGACGACGGCCAGAGCCTGTACGTGCGCGGCGCCAGCAAGCCGCTGGACAAGCGCGGCGCCTGGCGGGAGGCGATCCCGGACCGGCGCGACGAGCGCGAGAACGAGGTGCGAATTTACCTGCGCGCGCCCTGCATCCGCATCCAGATGCACATGCAGCCGCCGAAGTCGCAGATCATCGTCACCGCCTACACGCCGCTGGAGGAAGGCCTGACGCAACTGCGCTTCATTCAGGCACGGAATTTCCTCACCGACCCGGCCTACGACGAAGATGCGCTGAACCGCGTTTACTTCGTGATCAAGGAAGACGCCGCAGTGCTCGATCACCTGAAGCCGGTGCGGGTGCCGCCGAGCCTCGCCGACGAGCTGCTGCTGGAGAACGACAAGCACGGCACGCTGTTCCGCCAGCGGGTCAAGGAACTGGACGCCCGGGGCTGGGCCATCGACACGCTGGCGATGCGCGACGAGATCGATCGCGTGCGCGCGATACCCTGCCCGGCCCGCCGCGCGGATCCGCGCAACTGGGTGCAACGCCCGGTGCTGCTGCGCCCGCCGGCCGCAGGCGAACGCGGCGCGGCGCAGGGCTGGCACAGCGGCTGAAGCCAGCGCCGGCACGGTCGACAGGCGCCGGCCGGCACGCTAACGTCGGCGCGAAGCCAGTCGATGGAGTCAGCCGATGCCCTTGCATGCCCGCCGCAGCCTGCTGCTGCTCGCCTGCCTGCTGTGCCTGCCGCCCGCCGCGCCCGGCGAGGAAGGGTCCGGCGACGGACCGGCGCTGCTGATCCGCGACGCGACGCTCTGGAACGGCACGGCGGATCACGCGACAGCGGGGCAGTCGCTGCTGATCGAAGGCGGGATGATTCGCGCCGTGGGCGAAGCGCTGGAAGCGCCGCCCGGCGCCCGGGTCATCGATGCCGGCGGGCGCTTCGTGATGCCGGGCATCATCGACGCCCACACCCATCTGGCCCTGCCAGTTGCGCCGGACCGGATCCACGAGGAGGACCCGAGCTATCTCACCGCGCTGTCGCTGGAGGCGGCGCGCCTCGTGCTGATGCGCGGCTGGACCACGGTCCGTGACATCGGCGGCCCGGCGCAGGGCCTGGCGCGGGCCATCGACGAAGGTCTCGCGATCGGGCCGCGGATCTATCCGTCGGCCGCGGTCGTCTCGCAGACCAGCGGGCACGGTGACCGGCGCGCACTGACCGACTTGCACCCGGCCAGCGGTGCTGTCTTGAATCCCTATTGGCAGCGCTATTCGCTGCTGGCCGACGGGCCGGCCGAGGTCCGGCGCGCGGTCCGCGAATCGCTGCGGCAGGGGGCCGCGCAGATCAAGCTGATGGCCGGCGGCGGCATTTCCTCGGACTATGATCCGATCGACACCGTGCAATTCAGCGAGGCTGAACTGCGTGCCGCCGTCGAGGCGGCCGCCGACTGGGGCACTTACGTCGCGGTGCATGCCTACACCGACGCCGCGGTCCGGCGCGCGCTGGCCGCCGGCGTCAAGGTCATCGAGCATGGCCACCTCGTCTCGGAGGACACACTGCGAGAACTGAAACGCCGGGGCGCCTTTCTATCGTCGCAATCCTTCGGCTTCGTGCGCGAGTACGCCCGCCGCGGAGATTCCCGCCGTGCGCGCAAGGCCGAGCTGGTCATGAGCGGCACCGACAATCTGATGAATACGGCAAAGCGCCTCGGTATACCGGTCGCTTTCGGCACCGACTCCTTCGGCTCGCTGCGGGCCTACCGCGGCGCGGTCAAGGAATTCGGCTATCGCCTGCGCTGGTTCACGCCGCTGGAGATCCTGAAGCAGGCCACCAGCGTCAATGCCCGCCTGCTGGCGCTGACCGGCCCGCGGAACCCCTACCCCGACGGCCCGCTCGGCGTGATCGAGCCCGGCGCCTACGCAGATATACTGATTGTCGACGGCGACCCGCTGGCCGACATTCGGATACTGGAGCGGCCGGCAGAGACCCTGCGCCTGGTCGTCAAGGGCGGGCGGATCTACCGCGACACGCTGACGCAATGATCTGCTTGGCCGAAGCGATACCGGAACCGGAACGATGAGCACACCGGCGGAACTGGAACTGAACCGTGAGACCGTCGAATTCCTGATCGACAAGGCGCAGGAGTTCCACGTCAAGGAAGCCGTGACGATTCCGGAAGAACAGTCGCTCAGTCCCAGCGACGATTGGGCGCGGCAGGTCCTGGCCGCGCACGCCGATGACCCGACCTATCAGGAGCTGAAGACCACGATCGAAGACCTGGAGCCGGACCAGCAGATCAGCCTCGTCGCTCTGATGTGGCTCGGCCGGGGCGACTACACGCTCGACGAATGGAATGACGCTCTGCAACACGCAGAGGCGAGCTGGAACGATCACACCGCCGACTACCTGATCGGCACGCCATTGCTGGCCGATTACCTGGCCGAGGGTCTGGAACAGTTCGCCGCCCAGGTCGACCAGGAAGACTGACGGGCCTGCCGCTGGCGGCGCTTGAATTCGGCGCCGCCAGCCACGATATTTCCAAGACTGTTGTTGTCTCGGCTGCGGCGGGACGATGGCTGTTTCCCCGCCGGAGCATGCGTGGAGGATGCGCGGCGATGAGGATTGCCCAGGTCGCACCGCTGATCGAGTCGGTGCCGCCCCGCCAGTACGGGGGTACGGAACGGGTCGTTGCCTACCTGACCGACGAACTGGTCAGGCAGGGCCATGACGTCACGCTGTTCGCCACCGAGGACTCCCACACCAGAGCCCGCCTCGTGCCCTGCGCGCCGGGCGCGCTGCGCCTGGAGCCGCGCTGTCGCGATCCGCTGCCGCACTATATGTACATGCTCGACGAACTGCGCCGGCGCGCGCGGCAGTTCGACATCGTGCATTTCCATATCGATTACCTGCACTACCCGCTGATGCGCGCGCTGGGCCTGCCACATGTGACGACCTTGCACGGCCGTCAGGACTTCTGGGACCTGGCGCGGCTTTACGCGGCCTTTCCGGACATGCCCCTGGTGTCGATCTCCAACGCACAGCGGGCGCCGGTGCCGGACGCGAACTGGGTCGGCACCGTTTACCACGGCTTGCCGCCGGACTTGTACGAGTTCTCGCCGGACGGCGGCGACTACCTGGTGTTCCTCGGCCGGATCTGCGCCGACAAGGGCATCGATCGGGCGATCGAGATCGCCACACGCGCCGGCCGCGAATTGCTGATCGCGGCCAAGGTCGACAAGGCCGACCGCGAGTATTACGAAGCTTGCGTCCGGCCGCTGCTGAAGCGGCCGAACATTCGCTACATCGGGGAGGTCGACGACCGCGAGAAAGGCGAGTTGCTGGGCGGGGCCCTGGGCCTGCTGTTCCCGATCGACTGGCCCGAGCCCTTCGGCCTGGCGATGATCGAGTCGCTGGCCTGTGGCACGCCGGTGGTCGCGCGGCCCTGCGGCTCGGTGCCGGAACTGATCCGCGACGGCCTCAGCGGGCGCATCGTCGACGGTATCGACGATGCGGTGGCCGCGGTCGATTCGCTGCGGGCACTGGACCGCGCCGCAGCGCGCCGGGAGTTCGAGGAGCGGTTCAGCGCCGAGCGCATGGCGGCCGAATACCTCGCGATCTACCGGTTGCTGCTGGACGACCGGACGCCGCTCAGCTCGGCGGCCTGAATGCGATAATGTCGGCATGTCCGTGCTCAGTCAGCAGGACCGGCAGCCAGATCCCGCGGATACCGGCAGTTATTACATTCCGGCGACTTCGGCGCCGCTGGAGCAATCGCCGCGCACCCTGAAACACGGTGACGCCTTCGGGCTGTTCGATCAGCATGGAGACATCATTCCCGGCGAGTTGCACGGCGGCGGCCTGTACCACCGGGATACGCGCATCCTGTCGGAATGGCGGCTGCTGCTGGATGGCCATCGCCCGCTGCTGCTGAGTTCGACGATCCGGGAGAACAACTCCGCGCTGACCGCCGACCTGACCAATCCGGACTTCTATCGCGACGGTGTCCTGCAGCAGCCGCGCGACACGCTGCACATCGTGCGCACGATCTACCTGTGGGATAACGGCTGTCATCAGCGCCTCGCGCTGCGGAATTTCTCGGATCGGGCGCACTGCAATCGCGTACAGCTGCGCTTCGACGCCGATTTCGTCGACATCTTCGAGGTCCGCGGGCACCGGCGCCAGCAGTGCGGGCGGCACGCGGTGCGCGTCGCAGGGTCCGGCTGCGTGGAACTCAGTTACATCGCCTGTGACGGCCACCGGCAGGCCACGCGCATCGAGTTCGATCCGCCGCCGACCCGCCTGGACGAGCAGGCCGCGGAATGGGAAGTCTGCCTGCAACCGGGGCAGCATTGCACGCTGTTCTCGCGGATCGCCGTGGACCCACCGGCGGCGCTGGAGAAACAGGGCCGCGGTTTCCTTACCGGCCTGCGAGCCTCGCGCACGGCCCTGCGCAAATCGTCCGCCCGGGCCACCGCCATCGTGACCTCCAACGAGATCTTCAACGAGGTGCTTCGCCGTTCGGTCGCCGATCTCTACATGCTGATGACCGACACCGAGCACGGACCCTACCCCTATGCCGGTGTGCCCTGGTACAGCACGCCGTTCGGCCGCGACGGCATCATCACGGCCCTGCAGATGCTCTGGGTCGACCCGCAGGTCGCCAAAGGCGTGCTGAACTTTCTCGCTCACACGCAGGCACAGCGCGACGATCCCGCCGCCGATGCACAGGTCGGCAAGATCCTGCACGAAATGCGCCACGGCGAGATGGCCCGCTGCGGTGAGGTGCCATTCGAGCGCTATTACGGCAGTGTCGACGCCACGCCGCTGTTCGTGCTGCTCGCCGGGCGCTACTACGACCGGACCGGCGATCGCGCGACGTTGGAGGCCCTGTGGCCGAACATCGAGGCCGCGCTGGCGTGGATCGACGGCGCCGGCGACCCGGACGGCGACGGCTTCGTCGAATACCAGTCGCAGCGACCCGATGGCCTCGTCAATCAGGGCTGGAAAGACTCCGCGGACGCGGTTTTCCATGCCGATGGCAACCTTGCCAAGGGGCCGATCGCGCTGGTCGAGGTGCAGGCCTATGTCTACGCGGCCAAGCTGGCAATCTCGCGGGTGGCGCGGGCGCTGGGCCTGCACCCGGACGCGACCCGCCTGCAGCGGGAAGCAGAGCAGCTCAAGGAGCGTTTCGAGAAGACCTTCTGGTCGGACGGGCTCGGCAGCTACGTGCTGGCGCTGGATGGCGACAAACAGCCCTGCCTGGTGCGCTCCTCGAACGCCGGTCAGGTTCTGCTGTCCGGCATCGCCTCACCGGAGCGGGCCCGGGTCGTCGCGGACGATCTGATCAGCCGGCGCTTCTTCAGCGGCTGGGGTATCCGGACCATTGCGTCCGGCGAGGCGCGCTACAACCCGATGTCCTACCACAACGGCTCGGTCTGGCCGCACGACAACGCGCTGATCGCGCTCGGCCTGTCTCGCTACGGGCATACCGATGCGGTGGAACAGGTCTTCGAGGGCCTGTTCCTTGTGGCCAGCTTCATGGATCTGCGACGTTTGCCGGAGCTGTTCTGCGGCTTCCGCCGCAAGCCGGGCCAGGGTCCGACCGCGTACCCGGTGGCGTGCTCGCCGCAGGCCTGGGCGGCCGCGGCGCCGCTGGCGCTGCTGCAGGCCAGCCTCGGCCTGCGCTTCGACATCGACGCCCACGCGATCGTGCTGCAGCACCCGAGGCTGCCGGAATTCCTGGACGAGGTGCGGCTGCACAAGCTGCGCCTCGGCGACGACTTCGTCGATCTGTTGCTGCGTCGCCATCACGATGACGTCGCCGTCAACGTGCTGCGCCGAAGCGGCAGCCTGGTGGTCGATATTCGCGTCTAGAAAATGGTGTCTGACACCATTTTCAAATGGTCTCAGACACCATATTTGCGGCGCAGGCCGACCAGCAGCGCGAACCCCGAGCCGAACAGCCACACCGCGGCCGGCACCGGCACGGTCGAGACCTGCACATAGTCGATCTCGAGCTGGTATTGCTGGTTGGCGGCAGCGGACGCGGCCGGCTGCAGGAAGCTGTTGTAGGCAATGCTGAAGCCCGCATCGGGCGCCCAGATGTTCAGACGGATTTCGCTGTCGTGCGTCAGGTTCAAGCCATTCTGCTGGCGAACCATGACACCATTGATCCACCACTCGGTCCGGTCCTGCCACCAGCGGATCTCATAGGTATTCCAGGCCTTCATGTCGAATCCCGGAACGAACAGGTTCAGGCCGATACCGCCGGTATTGAAATCCGCGTTCTGGTAGACATTCGTGAACGCGAACGGGGCATTGACGAAATTCGTCAACAGCTCGAAATCGAGTTCGTCGCGCAGACCGTTGTCGAATCCCCAGGTGAAGAAACCACCGACAAGTCCGCCCGGCGGATTGCCGAGGAACCGCATGCGTGCCTTGACCGACAAGCCGTCGGCCCCGATCGCAAAGCGCTGGAAGGTCTGGATCTCCTGACCCCAGAACGAATCGCCCGGGGTCGCAGCACTGGCGTTGTAGGTGTCGAGCTGCAGCGTGACCGTGCCACCGGCTACGACGGGCCGCAAATCCTGGCCGAAGTAGAACGCCGGCTTGATCTGCGTGCGACCGAAGAAGGTGCCGGCGCCGGTCGGCAGGCGCCAGACAGACTGGTCCAGGCTGGTGCCGTTGAAGTCGTCGAACAGTAGCGTCGCTGCTGTGCCGGCCAGCGGCCAACTCCCCAGTATCAGCAGCGCCAGCGCCAGAGCCGCCCGCGGCCCGCAGGTGCTGGCTGCAGTGCCTGCGGCGTTCGTCCTGTTGTATCGATCCTGGTCCATTGAACGGCTCCCTGTTCCGGAGCGTGGGGGCGGCGAGTCAGCCGCTGCGGTTCGCTCCTGCCGCCCGCCCGGCATGGCCCGGCGTCGGCTGAATTGATGCGCGAGGAGGGAGAATCCCCCTCGCCCGAAGGCGAGGGGGCATGCCTCTACCGGGAACCCCCTTAACCGAATACCCGGTGGACGCTCGAGGCAACCTGTCCCGCGCGCAGCGCGGCCGGTGCCTCAGCTCGCCAAGCGACGGCGTACGCCCGCCAGCAACCCGAGGGCTGAGGCGAACAGCCAGGCCGCGGCCGGCACAGGCACCACGTTGCTGAACACCAGGTTGTCGTAATAGACGCCGGTGTTCTGGAAGTTGCTGGACGTGCTGGTGAAGCCGATCTGCAGAAGCTGGCCGGCGAGCGTGCCGTCCACATTGATCTGCAGGCTATGCGTGCTCCACGCGGCATTGCTGACGTTCGACGAATCGAAGGTGATGAAGTTCGTTGTCGCAAAGCCGGCAGCCGGATTCAGCGTCTTGATGAAGGCCATGCAGGTGGCCTGCGGCGTGCCGGCCGCCGGCGCATCGCAACCGTTGCTGCTCGGCGCCTTCACGTCGAAGGTGAAGGTCCACAGACCCGCGTCGGCCGTGCCATCGATCGTGAACTCCTGGAACACGTTGCTCTCAACCAGGTCGGTGCCGTTGAAATGGCCCTCATTGGTCGTGCCCGCGCCACAGCAGTTGTAGTCGCTGTAGATGTTGATGTACTGGTTGCCTTGCGCCGGACCACCTTCGCCCGAGGCGATGGCCGAGAAGCCGGGTCCGCCGTTCGGCGCCGCGAACACGCCATAGCCAAACTTGAACAGTCCACCACCGGTGAACACGTTACCGAAGATCCGCCAGCCGGCTGCGCCCAAGGCGCCCGGATCGGCGGCATTCAGACCTTCGAAGTTTTCGCTATAGGAGACCAGGGCCGCGGAACCGGCCTGGCTGAACAGCGCCGCCGCGACCGCGACGCACAATCCTTCCCTCAAGTGCTTCAGAGACATTGCTGATCCTCCGTTATTGGTATCGCTGCCATTCGGCGCCCGGGCTGCGTCACTTCCCGGGAACCTGCAGGCCGCTTGTCTCAGTGTTCGCCAGCCCACCGGCAGATCCGGCTGACTGACAACGCTGTCATAAGTACTCCGATCGGGAAGCGCTGTCAAGCCCTGGCTGGCCCGACCCGCCGTCGTGCCGCAGCAAAAACAGCTGTTGTAACGTTATGTTAAAGCTGGCCTGGCTGGCAGCGCTGGCCACCGGCGCCAACCACGGTGAGCCGGCCGGCACCGCTCTTGTTTGACAGCGCTGTCAGCTTCGCGTAAAAACCCCGCTAGCGTCGGCCCTGCCGGGCGGCGAACATTGACAAGAACAAGCGCCGGCCGCGACGACCGCCGGGGAACACCGCAAGCGATCCAGAGCACCGCAAGAATGACCAACATGCTGCAGCAGCTATCCGGCACCTGCGCACGCGCCCTCGCCGCCGCGGCCAGTGCCATCCTTATCGCCGCCTGTGGCGGCACCAGCAGCGACGTGCCGGAGGGCGACTTCGTGCCCCCGCGCGCCGCCTGGGAGCTGGTTTTCGAGGACAACTTCGACGGCAACAGCCTGGATACCAGCAAATGGAACATCGAACTCGGCGACGGCTGCCCGGATCTCTGTGGTTGGGGCAACGCGGAAGTCCAGATCTACACGCCCGACAACATCACAGTCGCCAACGGCACTTTGACGATCCAGGGGCGCCAGGAACTCGACGGCACCTACACCTCGGCGCGCATCAACACCAAGGGCAAGTTCGATTTCCGCTACGGGCGCGTCGAGGTGCGGGCGCGGCTTCCTGTCGGTCAGGGCGTCTGGCCGGCGATCTGGATGCTGCACAGTGACCCCTCGATCTATGGCGTCTGGCCGCGCTCCGGCGAGATCGACATCATGGAAGCCTTCAACCCGGGCAACGGCAACAACGAAGTCCGCAGCACCACGCATTACGGCCTGCCGACCCCGCCGTTCAACGGGACCGGCTCCGGGTTCGATCTCGGCGTATCGCCGGACATGGCTTTCCATGTCTACGAGATGGAGTGGGAAAAGGACAGCATCCGCTTCTATGTGGACGGCCAGCACTTCCAGACTCAGAAGAGCGACCAGTGGTATACCTATTACCCGGCCGACGAGCAGACCGGCTTGTACAACGAGTTCGGCGCGTTCCGGCAGGGCGAGGAAGACGCACCCTTCAATCAGCTCTTCCACCTGATCATCAACCTTGCAATCGGCGGCAACCCGGTCGGCAATCCCGATCCGGGCGCCTTCCCCCAGGATCTCGAGATCGACTATGTCCGCGTCTACAAATGCGCCAACTCCGACCCCGATACCCGGCTCGGCTGCGGCCGCGCGGACCTGTCAGCCGTCGTGCTGAAGGACAACGACGGCGGCCCGCTGGAAGCCGCGGACACCGCGCAGCCCTATACCGACGCGCTGGACCTCTATACCGATGGCCCTGAGACCATCGAACTGAGCGTCGGCGCTGATATCGCCAGCAACAGCCTGCAGCCGGAGACCTTCGGCGACCCCGGCGCTACGGTCGTCAGCGAACCACTGTTCAGCCCGCCCGGCAGCGGCGGCAACATCGCCTGGCACGTGATGGTCTCCGGCGGCAACGGGGGCGTGGCCCTGGCCTCCGAAGACCTCAGCAATGACCAGATCCTCGACACCGGCTTCAACTTCTCCGACAACCGCAAATTCGGCATCGGCGGCGACGCCGTCGGCGAAATCGCTTTCCGGATGCGCGTCGACAGCCTCGATCCCGGTGCCCAGCTCGTATTCCGGCTGGACAGCGGCAACGGCGATGCCGGCGAGATCGCACTGCCGGAGTCCGAGATTCTGATCGGCCAGTGGAAGACCTATTCGGTAAAGTTCCGGCATTTCCGCGACAACCCCCTGCCCGGCGGCAACGGCGTTGATTTCGCTGCCGTGCTCAAGCCCTTCGTGCTCGAAGTGCGCGGCGGCGCCGCGGAACTGCTCGTCGACGATATCCGCGCGACCACGGCCTGCAAGGTCGTCAGCGCCTGCGGCGTAGATCTCAAGGTCCGCGCACTGCCAGACCTCGTGGTCTACGACGATGCCGTGGATCTCGTTACCTGGGACGTCGGCATCAACGGCGCCGACTCGGGCAGCAACTTCGCCAACTACGGCGATCCATCGGACCCGAACAACAAGGTCAACTGGCGAGAGATCCCCGCGCCGCTGGATCCGGCGCGCGGCAACGTGCTCGAAGTCACGTTCAACGACAGCAGCGCCTTCGGCGTCTGGTTCATCCAGAGCACCGTGCCGCGCGACCTCAGCGCCTATTCCGAGGGTGCCGTGGAGTTCGACATCAAGGTGCTCGACTACGCCAACAACACGGCCGGCATGACGATGAAGATCGATTGCGTCTTCCCCTGCACGAGCAATGACCGGCCACTGGGACGCATTGCCGACGGTGTCTGGGAAACCGTGTCTGTGCCGGTCGCATCGCTGATCGCCACCGGCCTGGATGTCAATCAGGTCAATACCGGCCTGGTGGTGTTCCCGACCGCACAGAATCAGGTCGGCAAACAGGTCTTCCTGCTCGACAACATCCGCTGGGTGTCGACGACGACTGCCCCGCCATTGCAGCAGATCGATCTTCCGGTGACCTTCGACGATCTGAATACGAACTACACGATGATCGATTTCGAAGGCCAGGGCACCTTCCTGACCACCGATCCGGACGATCCGTCGAACCAAGTGGCGCAGACGACCAAGGGCGTCGGTGCGCAGACCTTCGCCGGGACGATCGTCGGTACCAGCGAGGGTTTTGCCAACCCGATCCCGTTCACGGCGACCGAGCAGGCCCTGAGCCTGCGGGTGCGCCCACCGGCGGCCGGCATCCCGATCCTGCTGAAGATCGAGAATGCCGACGCCTCGGCGACCGCCGAGGTGCAGGTCAACACCACGGTCGCGAACCAGTGGGAGACCCTGGTCTTCGACTTCTCGTCGGTCGGCATCAACATCAACACGCCGTACAAGCGCGCGATCCTGTTCTTCGACTTCGGGAACATCGGCAGCGACACGACCTTCCTGTGGGACGACCTGCAGCTCGCTGCTGGCGGCGGCATGTTGCAGCAGATCGACCTGCCCGTGACCTTCGATGACCCGAACGTCAACTATGTGCTGACCGATTTCGGCGGCACGGTCTCGGCGCTGGTCAATGACCCGGATCCGGCGAATGCCGGCAACCGGGTCGCGCAGACGGTCAAGAGCGCCGGCGCCGCGACCTTCGCGGGCACGACGCTCGGCAGCGGCACCGGCTTCGCCAATCCGATCCCCTTCACCCCGACGGCCACCCGGATGAGCGTGCGCGTCTGGGTGCCCACGCCCGGCATCCCGGTCCGCCTGAAGGTCGAGAATGCCGATGCCAGCGTGACCTCGGAGGTCCAGGTGCAGACGACGGTTTCCAACCAGTGGGAGACGCTGGTTTTCGACTTTGCCAACGCCGGCATCGATACCACGGCAACCTTCGTGCAGGCAGTGATCTTCTTCGACTTCGGAAATTTCGGTAATGACGCGACCTATTACTGGGACGACCTGCAATTCGGTCCCTGAGTGGATGGCAGACATGACGCAGTGTGCAAGCAGACTGATCGCCGTACTGGCACTGGCACCGGCCATGCTGATGGCCCAGGTGCAGGAGCCGCAAAAGAAACCGGCCGAAGAACCGCGCCAGGTGATCGAAGAAGTGATCGTCACCGCTACCCGCATCGAGACCGACCTGATGACGACGTCGATCGCCGTCTCTGCCTTCGATCAGGACACGCTGACCAAGAGCGGCGTGCGCGACATCCGGGATGCGTCCGACCTGGTGCCGAATTTCGATGTCGCGTTCTCGCCCTCGGACAGCGGCGTGCAGCTGACCATCCGCGGCATCAACAGCAACAACTTCACCGAGATTGCGGATCCCAGTGTTGCTTTTCACGTCGATGGCGTCTATTCGCCGCGCCCGCAGGGCGCAACCGCACTGATGTTCGACCTGGAGCGGCTCGAAGTCATGCGCGGCCCGCAGGGCACCCTGTTCGGCCGCAACTCCGCCGCCGGTTCGGTGAACGTGATCACCGCGAAGCCCACGACCGAGGGCATCTATGCCACCTTCGGCGGCGAGGTCGGCAACCGCGATCACTTCATCGCGCTGGCCACCATCAACCTGCCGGTGACCGACACCTTCGCGCTGCGCATGAATTTCTTCTCCGAGCAGCGCGACGGCTTTGCCGATCAGGACAGCGGCACGAAGGACCTCGAGGGTGTCGGCTACGAGGGGCCAGACGGCATCCCGGACATGGACCAGCGCTGGAACCACCCGGTGGCCAAGGACGAGTTCTACGGTGCCGCCGACCGCTGGGCGGCTCGCATCTCCGGCATGTGGGAGCCGCTGGACCGCTTTTCCTGGCGGCTGACGGCGGAGACCGCCGAGGATCGCGCCCCGGGCTGGCCGATCGCGCCGAACTGCGAACGCAACCCGGACGTCTGCCAGTACAACGGCGGCGGCATCGACTATGTCGATCCGAACATCCCGGGTTTTCTCAAGATGACCAACGATGCGATCCGCAGCCACATGATCTTCGGCCTGACCGACAACATCGACATCGTCTACAACCTCGGCTGGGCCCGGCAACAGCGCCGCCAGCAATGGGACGGTGACATGGGCTGGCGCCCGGTGCCCGGCCCGACGACCGGCTGGCTGAACCGCCACGAGCCATGGCCCAGCCTCTACCTGGCCACCGACTCATCGGATTACAAGTCCTGGTCCAACGAACTCCAGTTCCAGGGACTGACTGGGCGCGTCAACTGGATTCTCGGCCTGTTCGATTTCCGCGAAGACAACGCCATCATCTTCGACGTCGAGCAACCATTCTGTTGCTCGCAGGGCGCGCTGGGCGGCATATCCTTCGTGCAACCGTCGCGCGAACTGGTGTCTCAGGCGATCTTCGGCCAGGCGACCTGGCACGCGACGGATCGCTGGCACTTCACGCTGGGCGCCCGCTACACCGAGGACGAGCGCACCGACAAAGGTGGCCGCAACATTGGTTGCTTCGGCGGCAGCGGCTGCAGTTTCAGCGGCGGCAAGATCCCGAACGACGGCTTCCCGACGCCGGACCAGCGCGATCCGCTGCTGCTGCCGCTGTTCACCAGTGCCGACCTCGGGCCGGGCATGGGCTCGCAGAACCGCTTTGCAAACTATGAAGTCTTCGACATCAACGACAACCGCGACAAGTTCTACAGTTTCGACTGGCGGGTCGGTGTCGATTTCGATCTCAATGACGATACCTTCCTGTATTTCTATGTCGCGAAGGGCTCCAAAGCCGGCTCCTTCGGCGACGGCGTCGATGTCTGCCGCTGCGGGCGCATCCAGTTCTTCCCGTTCAAGCCGGAATCCGTGGTTAATTACGAGCTGGGCTACAAGGCGACACTGTTCGACGGGCGCATGACGCTGGCGGCGGCCGCCTTCTTCATCGATTACACGGACAAGCAGGTCAGTCAGTTCCGCGAGGTCGGCTTCGTGGAGGATCCGCCGGGCAAGGTCGTCGAGCCTTTGCAACCGATCGGCACCTTCGTCACCACGAATGCGGGCGGGGCCGAGATCCGTGGTTTCGAACTGGAGTGGAACATCATTCCCTGGGAGAACGGCAAGATCGGCGGCGGACTCGGCGTGCTGAAGAGCGAGTTCACGAAGTGGCCGGGCTATCAGGGGGAAATCTTCTTCTGCGAGGAACGCGCCGACGTCGGCCCGCAGTACGCCTGCATTCCGCCGGACGACGGCTCGGGCACCTCGAGCGTGGAAGGCAACGAGCTGCCCTATGCCGTGCCGATCCAGCTGACTATCACCTACTCGCATGACTTCCAGTTCGCCGGCGGTTACCGGCTGACGCCCTGGATCAAGTTCCACTGGGAGGACTCGGTGCACTTCAACGAGGGTAACTTCGACGCGCTGGAGCAGTTCTCAGACAAGCGCGACGCCTTCGGTGTCATGGACGCGACCCTGCGCCTGACCTCGCCGTCGGAACGCTGGAACATCGAGGCCTTCGCCTACAATGTCACTGATGAGCGCTTCCCCACTTTCTGGTCCGACTGGCCGGGTGCCGGTGTGCCGCTGTTTGCATGGAATGCACCGCGTTCCTGGGGTCTGCGTTTCGCCTATAACATCCGGCCGCAGTGATGAATTCTGCTAGCTGGCTGGCCGGTATCGCGCTGGCTGCGGCCGGCCCTGCTGCGGTGGCGCTGGCCGGGCAGGTCGAGTGGCCGCCGGCCAACACTGAGATCGCTGCGGATCCGGCGATCGAGCGACGTATCGACGAGCTGCTCGGACAGCTCAGCCTCGAACGCAAGATCGGGCAGATGGTGCAAGCCGAGATACGCAACGTGTCCCCGGCCGATGTTCGCAAGTTCGGCCTCGGCTCGATCCTGAACGGCGGCGGGTCTTTCCCCGGCGGCAAGCGTGATGCGACCCGCGAGGACTGGCTGGAACTCGCTGACGCGTTCTACGCCGCCTCGATGGACACCAGCGGCGGGCGCGTGCCGATCCCGGTGATCTGGGGCACCGACGCCGTGCACGGCCACAACAACGTGATCGGCGCGACGCTGTTCCCGCACAACATCGCACTGGGCGCCGCCCACGACCCGGAGTTGGTCGAGCGCATCGGCCGGGCGACGGCGGCAGAGGTCGCGGCGACGGGGCTGGACTGGATCTTCGCGCCCACGGTGGCCGTGGCACGGGATCTGCGCTGGGGGCGGACCTACGAGAGCTACTCGGAAGACCCGGCGCTGGTCCGGCGCTATGCCCGGCACATGGTCTGGGGCCTGCAGGGCCGCCCGGGCGCGGACCTGTTCGGCCCGTGGCACCGGATCGCGACAGCCAAGCATTTCATCGGTGACGGCGCCACCGACGGTGGCGTTGACCAGGGTAACGCCAGCATCAGTGAAACCGAACTGCGCGATATCCACGCGCAGGGCTACTACGGCGCACTGCCGGCCGGCGTACAGACCGTGATGGCCAGCTTCAACAGCTGGCAGGGGCAGAAAGTCCATGGCAACCGCTATCTGCTGACCGAGATCCTGAAGGAACGCATGGGTTTCGACGGCTTCGTGGTCAGCGACTGGAACGCGATCGGCCAGGTGCCCGGCTGCAGCAACCAGAGCTGCCCGCAGGCGATCAATGCCGGCATCGACATGATCATGGCGCCGGAGAACAACTGGCGAGGCGTAATCCGCAATACCCTCGAGCAGGTGCGCGCCGGGGAGATCCCGCAGTCCCGGATCGACGACGCGGTCCGCCGGATTCTCAGGGTGAAGCTGCGGGCCGGCCTGTTCGAGGCCGGACCGCCGTCTGCGCGCGAGGCGGCGCGGGCGCCGGGAGTGCTCGGCAGCGCCGAGCACCGGCAACTCGCCGCCGAGGCGGTACGCAAGTCGCTGGTGCTCCTGAAGAACAAAGGCGGACTGCTGCCGCTGGATCCCGGCTCCCGGATACTGGTGGCCGGCGACGGCGCGGATAATATCGGCAAGCAGTCCGGCGGCTGGACGATTTCCTGGCAGGGCAGCGGCAACAGCAATGCCGATTTTCCCGGTGGCAGTTCGATTCTCGACGGCATTCGGCGCAAGCTGTCGAGCGGCGGCGGCAGCCTGACTGTTGCGCCCGACGGGCGCAGCAAGGAAGCCGTCGACGCCGCGATCGTCGTCTTCGGCGAGGATCCGTATGCCGAGGGCCAGGGCGATCTCGAAAGCATCAGCTATTCGGCGCGCAAGCCAGAAGACCTGGCCCTGCTGCGCCGTCTGCAGGCAAGCGGCATCCCCGTGGTCGCCGTATTCCTGACCGGCCGGCCGCTGTGGGTCAACCCTGAACTCAATGCCGCCGACGCCTTCGTCGTCGCATGGCTCCCGGGCTCGCAGGGCGGCGCCGTCGCAGACCTGCTGTTCCGCGACGCGGACGGCGGGATGCGCTACGACTTCAGCGGCCGTCTCAGCTTTTCCTGGCCGGCCGACCCGTCACAGGCAGCGGTCAACATCGGCGATGAACCTTATACCCCGCTGTTCCCGGTCGGCTACGGCCTCGGCCTCGACGACCAGGACTCGCTGGGTGACGACTTGCCGGAGACGGACACGACGGCGAAGAAACGCGATCTTGCACAGGGGCTGGCGGTGTTCGACGCGCGCCCGCTGCCACCGTTCAAGGCCTTTCTCGGCGACAGCGGCGGCTGGCAGCTACCGCTGGGGGCGGGATCCGTACGGTCGAACGCCGGCGCACTGGAAGTCAGTCCGGTGGACCTGGAGGTCCAGGAAGACGCCCTGCGCCTGCACTGGACCGGCAAGGGCGACGGGCAATTCTACTTCCAGGCGCCGCAGCCGCTGGACCTGCGCCCGCTGGCCAAGCGTGACGGCGCACTGCAGTTCCTGCTGCGCGTCGAGCGGCCGCCGGCCGGCAAAGTGACTCTCCGGCTCGACTGCGGCTACCCTTGCGCCTCGTCCGCCGATCTGAGCCGGCTGCTGAAGGCGCTGCCCGGGAACAGCTGGGTGCGACTCAGCATCGCGCTGCGCTGCTTCGCACGGCAGGGCCTGAAGCTGGAACATGTGGACACGCCGTTCCTGCTGCTTTCGGGCAGCCCCCTGACGCTGTCGGTCGCGCGGATCGAGTTGCTGCCCGACATCGGTGAACGCGCCACCATTCCCTGCCGCTAGCCGGCGGGCCGCCGGTTAACGCCGCGCGATCCAGGCGCTACACTGCTCGGCCATGGGCAGAGCAACGATCGACGATGTCGCGCGCCTGGCGAAGGTCTCGATCAAGACCGTATCACGGGTGCTGAACCGGGAGAAGAACGTTCGCCCGGAGACCCGCGAGCGCGTCGAGCGCGCGATCAAGGCGCTGCACTACGAGCCGAATCCCTCTGCGCGCGGGCTCGCCGGCCGCCGGGCCTTCGTCATCGGCCTGCTGTACGACAACCCCAGCGCCAGCTACGTCACCAGCATCCAGGCCGGTGCGCTCAGTGCCTGCCGCGCGGCCCAGTACGAGCTGCTGATCCATCCCTGCAGCTATCGTGACCGGCAGCTCGCGGAAGACATCCGCCGCCTGCACCGGCAGTCGAAAGCGGACGGCTTCCTGATCACGCCGCCCTTGTCCGACGTGGAGAGCTTCATCGCCGACCTGGAAGCGAACGGCGTGCCCTTCGTGCTGATCAGTCCCGGCGACCGCTCGCGCAAATCGCGTTCGGTGTTCACCAACGACCGGCCTGTCTGCGCGGAGATGGTCCGGCACCTGGCGGGCCTCGGCCACCGGCGCATTGCTTTCATCAAGGGGCACCCCGATCACAAGGCCGTTGGCGAGCGCTACCTCGGCTACCGTGATGGCCTGCGCAGCTGCGAACTGAAGCTGGATCGGGAGCTCGTGCGCCAGGGACTGAACACCTTCGAGTCGGGGGTCAGCTGTGCCCGCGAACTGCTGGCGACCACCAGCCCCCCGAGCGCGATCTTCGCGGCCAATGACGAAATGGCCGCCGGTGCGCTGCGCGCGGCACTGGAACTGGGTATGCGGCTGCCGAACGAGCTGTCGGTAGCTGGCTTCGACGATATCCCGCTCGCGAGCCAGACCTACCCGAGCCTGACGACGATCAGCCAGCCGATGGGTGCAATGGCCGAGCAGGCCAGCCGCCTGCTGTTGTCGCAGTTGCGCGCTGAGCCGGAGAATCAGGAGCTGATCGAGCTGCCGTCGCTGATCCGCCTGCGCGAGTCCACTGCCCCGCCCAAAGCGAGGTCTCGCCGCCACGCCGGCCGCTGAGCCTGCGCAGCGTCGCGGAATGCGAGCGCTTCAGCTCCTGAAGTAGTACCAGATCGCCGCGACAGCCAGGATTACGAGCACGCTGAACAAGCGGTCGGCCCGCCGCCAGGCCGGGTCCGAGCGCAAGGGCTCCATTCCCTCGCTGCCGGAATCAGCGGCGTCGCCCGGCAGCGTCTGGAAGGTCAGGCCGGTCAGCCGCGCGTCGTCTGGCGCCCGCGTCAGCAGGCTGACCACAATCATCAGCAAGGCACAGATCGCGAACAGCAGCAGGGCGAAATGCAGGAAATTGATGCCGGCGAACCACTGCAGGGGCCCGTCCGGCAGCGCACTCTTGTTCAGTTCCGCGACCAGCCGGCCGATGCCGAGCACGAATCCACCGGCCAGCGCGGCCACTGCGCCCGCCGAGTTCACGCGGCGCCAGAAGATGCCGAGCAGAAAGACCGCGGCGATCGGCGGCGAGATATAGGCTTGCACGCTCTGTAGATACTGGTAGATCTGCCCCGAGATCAGTTTGATCATCGGAATCCACAGCAGTCCGAGGACGACCAGCAGTGCAGTCGACAGCTGCCCCACCCAGACCAGCGTGCGTTCGCCGGCCTGCGGATGCAGCTTGCGATAGATGTCCCAGGTGATCAGCGTCGAGCAGGAGTTGAATACCGAGGACAGCGAGCTCATCAGCGCCGCGAGCAGGCCGGCCACGACGATGCCGCGCAGGCCGCTGGGCAGCAATGTCGCAACCATCGCCGGCAGCGCATTGTCCGGCCGGTCCAGTACGAGCTGTCCCTGCTGGGCCAGGCTGTAGGCGATCACGCCCGGCAGCACGAAGATGAACAGCGGCAGGATCTTCAGGAAAGCGCCGAAAATCGTGCCGCGGCGCGCATTGTCGATGTCGTGCGCGGACAGCACGCGCTGGACGATGAACTGATCCGTGCACCAGTACCAGACACCGAGGATTGGCGCACCGAGCAGGATGCCGGTCCAAGGAAAATCGGGATCGCTCATCGGCCGCCACAGGCTCATGAAGCCGGGCGCCGCGTTGGCGTAGACCTGCTCCCAGCCACCGATCGCGTCCAGCCCGATCAGGGTCACCGCAATCGCGCCCCCGAGCAGCACGAACATCTGCAGCAAGTCGGTATAGAGCACGGCCCGCAGGCCGCCGAAGACGGTATAGGCGCCGGTCGCCACGACGACGATGAATGCGCCGGTCCAGAAGTCGATGCCCATCAGCGCCTCGAAGACGATGCCTCCGGCCGCGATGGTCACGGAGATCTTCGTCAGCACGTAGCCGGCCACCGAAATCACGGCGAGATACCAGCGCGCAACGGGGCCGTATCGCCGTTCCAGGAACTCCGGCATCGTGAACACGCCGCTGCGCAGGTAGAAGGGCACGAACAGCCAGCCGAGCAGCAGCAGGATGAAACAGGCCAGCAGTTCGAACTGGGCGACGGCGACGCCGCTCGCGGCCGCGGTGCCGGCCAGGCCGACCAGGTGCTCGGAGCCGATATTCGAGGCAAACAGCGAGGCGCCGATGACGAACCAGCCCGAGTTCCGTCCGCCAAGGAAGTAGCCAGCGGCCGTCGAGCGGGTCGCCGCCCGCCGCGTCATGACGATCGCCACGGCGAACACGGCGACAAAGTAGAGAACCACGATGGCCCAGTCGATCGAACTCAGCATCTCCTCCCCCTTGGCGCCGCTGCAGCCCCGACGGCCGTCGTCAGCCTGTGTTGCGTTCGGCCATGCGCCTTTCCAGCGTCAGTCTCGCACCCCGCAGGCCCAGCTTCGGCACAGTGGCCAGCCAGACCGGTATTGCCTTGACGAATCGCTGCATTGGACCCTTGTCGCAAAAAGACGCTGCGAATTCCACGTCGTCACAGAGCAGCGGCGCCAGCCTCCGGAAAATGCCGCCGGCAAGGTAGACACCGCCACGCGCACCGAAGGCGAGCGCGAGTTCGCCGGCGAAGTTTCCCAGCAGGCTGCGGAACAATTCGATGCTGCGAGCACTGAGTGCGTCCGTACCGGAAACAGCGGCGGCCGTGATGGCTTCGGAATCGTCAAGCCGGGCATCCGAGCCCTCGATGGTGGCGAGTGCCCGATAAAGGCGGCCGATCCCCGGGCCGGACAGCAGGAACTCGGCACTGACGCGGCCGTGTTCGGCGCGCAATCGGTCGATGACGCTGCGTTGCAGATCGGAACGCGGCACCAGCGCGAGGTGCCCGGCTTCGGTCGGCAGCGCCTGCCATGCATCCGCCGCCGGCAACAGGGCCCCGACACCGAGGCCGGTGCCGGCGGTAATCACCAGTGCCGGGCCATCCGCGGCGACCCCCGCTTTGAGTTGCAGCAGGTCCGCTTCGCCGATGGTCTTGATGCCGGCGGCAATCGCTTCGGCGTCGTTCACCAGTTGCACGGTCTCGAAGCCGAATTCCCGGCGTAGCTCGTCTTCGCCGACTCGCCAACCGCGATTCGTCATTTCCACACTGCAGCCGTCCACCGGACCGGCGATCGCAATGCAGGCGGATTTCGGAAAGGCGCTGCCCAACGCCTCGCGATAACTGCGCATCGCGGCGTTGAAACTTTCGAAGGCGTCACAGCGGTAGACCTCGAGACTTTCGATCACGGCTTCGCCGCCGCCCGCCGCTCCGGCAGGCGCGAGCGCGAAGCGCGCGTTCGTGCCGCCGACATCGGCGACCAGGAAATGCTCCCCGGCATCGGATTCGCTTTCCGGGTCGGCTTTCATGCGTGAAAGGAACGCGCTGTGGCTGACATGTTGACCTCGCCTGACGCGCGCATCGGCGCCGGATCCAGATAACCGGACCGGCAGCAACGGGCTTGCTGCGGGTGGCGAGCGCGCATTCTGTTTTCTTCTGCAGCCTTTATAGCCGCTCGACGACAGCGCTGTCAATTCCGCCCTTCGCATTACAGCAAGTCTCAGACACGATTTTTTTATTCGTGTCTGACACCATTTCGATGTTGGCTTCGTCGTCAGTAATGTTCCATAAGGTAATGACACACTTCACATTTACGCTGGTAGAAAACTGGCGGCCCAGCCGCTTTCGGCGTATAGTCAACGAACCCTGAGAAGCAACAAGAACAAGGGCTACAGGCGGCACTCGAGCATGGGACTGGGCGCCGTCGCGCCCCGTCCGGAAAACGCACACATGCCGACTGTTCATGCCGCCACCGGTCGACGGTGGCCTCGAGCCCTTGCAAACCTCTTTCGTCTGCCCGCCGCTGCCCTGCTGCTTTGCGTCGGCGGTGTTGCCGGCAATGTCCAGGCCCAGCAGGCGACGCCCACGACTCAGGTCGGCGACACCGTGACCAACCCCGTCACCGGCGTGCAGTCCACCGTGATCGAACTGTTCAGCGACCGGGTGCTGACCGACAACGGCGATTTCCTGTTCATCTATACGACTGTTGGCGATGTCGTGCCCGACCCGAACGATCCCAACAACAGCTTCACGGTCGCCGCGGTCACCACCAACGCCACGACCGGCCTCGTCGAGCAGGTCACGCTCGACGATGCGAACAGCACCATCGTCGACGTCGTGCAGAACGTCAGCCAGGACCTGTCCGATGCCGATGCTGCGGCCCAGGGCAACCCCGGCGAACCGGGCGGCCCGGTGCCGGTCAATGTGCCCGCCGGCAATATCAACGTCATCGCCGACGCGCAAACCGGTTCGCGCGGCAGCGATGGCCGCGACGGCTACGGCGTCGAGATCTGCGATCCCACCGGGATTCTGGGCTGCAAGATTATCGGCCGGTCGCCGAAACCGGGCAGTGCGGGTGGAACCGGCCCGACGCTGACCTATAACCTGCCCGCGACTCGCACGATCGAGAGCATCTCGAACGAGCTGCCCGGCGTGCTGGTCTCGAGCATCGGCGGCAACGGTGGCACCGGCGGCGACGCCTTCGGTAATTTCGACGGCGAGCGCGGCGGTAATGCCGGCCGCGGCGGTACCGTCACCGTCACCTCGGCCGCCACGATCACGACCAGCGGGATCCGCGCCTACGGCGTCTTCGGCCAGAGCCGCAGCGGCAACGCGGGCAACGGTGGCAGCGGCTTCATCTTCGGCGGTGGCGGCGCCGGCGGCGCCGCGACCACCGGCGGCACGGTCACGCTCATCAACAACGGCGCGATCACGACCTTCGGCGCCGGCGCAATCGGCATGTTCGGGCAAAGCATCGGCGGCTCGGCCGGCGGTGGCGGCGACAGCTGGGGCCTGCTCGGTTCCGGTGGCAACGCACGCTCCGGCGGGAACGGCGGCACGGTCTCGTTGACGAACAACGGCGCGATCATCACCTCCGGCCTCGCCGCACACGGCATGCTGGCGCAATCGGTCGGTGGCATTGGCGGCGACGGCGGCGATGCCGGCGGACTGGTCTCCTTCGGCGGCAGCGGCTCGGCCGGCGGCAGCGGCGGTTCGGCGACGGCGAACCTCGGCGCCACGGGCAGCATCCGCACGATCGGCAACGAGAGCCACGGCATCTTCGCACAGTCGGTCGGTGGTGGCGGCGGCAACGGCGGCACCAGCGGCGGCGTCGTCGCCTTCGGCGGCAGCGGTTCGGCCGGCGGCAGCGGCAGCACGGTGACCGTGAACACTGCAGCCGGCGGCACGATCAACACCGAGGGCGAGGGTTCGGCCGGTATCCTGGCGCAGTCCATTGGCGCCGGCGGTGGTGATGGCGCAACGGCCGGCGGCGTGGTCGCGCTCGGCAACCGCGGCGGTGCAGCCGGCAACGGCGGTGCCGTCAACGTCAGCAGCGATGCCAGCATTCAGTCGCTGGGTAACGATGCCCGCGGCATCTTTGCGCAATCGATCGGCGGCGGCGGCGGCAACGCCCGACCGTCCGGCGGCCTGGTGTCGATCGGCGGCGGCGGCAGCGCCGGCGGCGAAGGCGGCACAATCACGGTCAATAACACCGGCCGCGTGCGCACCGATGGCCGTGGCAGCGACGCGATCTTCGCGCAATCCATCGGTGGCGGCGGCGGCAGTGGCGCAACCTCCGGCGGCGCGGTCGCGATCGGCGGCAGCGGCAGTTCCGGCGGCAGCGGCGGTGTGGTCACGATCACCAACAGCGGCATTCTCAGCACCCTCGGCGACCGGGCGCGCGGCGTGTTCGCGCAATCGGTCGGCGGCGGTGGCGGTACCGGCGGCGACAGCGGTGGCCTGGTCTCCCTCGGCGGCAGCGGTAGCCGTGCCAGTAACGGCCGCGCCGTGTCGATCGACAACAGCGGCGCGGTGTCCACGCAGGGCAACCAGTCCAGCGCCTTGCAGGCGCAGTCGATCGGCGGCGGCGGTGGCGACGGCGGCAGCAACGGCGGCGTGTTCTTCACGCTCGGCGGCAGCGGCGGCGGCGGTGGAACGGCCGGCACCGTCTCGATCAGCAACGCCCAGAACCTGAGCACGAACGGCAACGATTCGCACGGCATCCTCGCGCAGTCGATCGGCGGCGGTGGTGGCAACGGTGGCAGCAGTGTCTCGGTTTCGGCCTTCGCCGGCGTGTCGATCGGCGGCAACGGTGGCAACGGTGGCAGTGGCAACAGCGTCGATGTCACGCTGAACGATTTCATCGTCGACGTCGATGGCAACCCGGTCTCGGTTGCACCACTGATCGAGACCAGCGGCGAGCGTGCGAAGGGCATCCTGGCCCAGTCGGTCGGCGGTGGCGGCGGCAACGGCGGCTATTCGGTGCAGGCCACGGTCGGCTTTATCGGCGGCGCATCGGCCGCCGTCGGTGGCAACGGTGCCGGTGCCGGCAATGGCGGCAACGTGTCACTCACGGGCGACAGCAGCATCGTCACCAGCGGTGAAGACGCCGACGGTGTGCTCGCTCAGTCGGTCGGTGGCGGCGGCGGCAACGGCGGCTTCGCGATGTCCTTCGCCGGTGCGGCCGGTCCGGGCGCCGGCGCGCTGGCGGTCGGCATCGGCGGCCGGGCCGGCGGCGGCGGCGGTGCCGGCAACGTGACGATCTCCAGCGGCGGCATCATCAACACCACCGGCGATCTGGCCGAAGGCCTCGTCGCGCAGTCGATCGGCGGCGGCGGCGGCAACGGTGGCTACTCGGTGGCCGCGCCGCTGGCGATCGGCGGCAGCGGCAGCGGCGCGATCGCCGTCGGCCTCGGCGGCCGCGGCGGCAATGGCGGCAATTCCGGGACAGTGACCGCAAGCTACAGCGGCGACATCGGCACCACCGGCACGCTGGCCGATGCTTTTCTCGCGCAGTCCGTCGGCGGCGGCGGCGGCAACGGCGGCTTCAACGTCTCGGCTTCGGTCACCGGTTCCGGCGGCGCCAGCGGCGCCGTGTCCGTCGGGCTGGGCGGCAGCGGCGGCGGTGGCGGCAGTGGCGGCAGTGTCAGCGCCACGGTCACCGGCAATGTCAGCACCACCGGTTTCGACGCCGATGCGCTGACCGCGCAATCGGTCGGCGGGGGTGGCGGCAACGGCGGGCTCAACGTCTCGGGTGGCATTGCTGCCAGCAGCGGCGGCGCCGGCGCGGTCTCGGTCGGCATCGGCGGCGTCGGCGGCAGCGGCGGCAACGCGGCCAGCGCATCCTTGACCGCCAGCGGCATGGTCAGCACGACGGGCGACGATGCGCAGGCGGCACTGGTCCAGTCCGTCGG
>RFHQ01000132.1 GCA_003695765.1 Gammaproteobacteria bacterium | reverse complement strand
CCGGCCTTCCTCGTCGAGCGGGTGCGGATCGGCGGCGAGTGGCGCGACGGTCCGGTGCTGGCGAATCTCTACGGCAGCTGGCCGGACGAGGCCCTGCTGTTCGGGGTGCCAGAGATCAGCAATGACCAGCGAGAGATGTACGAGGCCGTCGTGCAGCAACTGTTGCAGCGGCTCGACAGCGGTGGCGCCTGGCAGCGGATCCCGCCGGTCGAGATAGCGGCCGAGCAGGCGCCCTGCAAGGAAGTCCGCGTCACCGGCGATGACATCGACATCGAGCAGTTCGCCTGGCTGCAGAACAACCCGGCCGACGCCGGCCGCTATATCAACATGGGTTCGGTGTTCATCAGCGACCCGGAACTCGGCAGCAACGTCGGCACCTATCGCTGCCAGGTGAAAGGCCCGCGCAAGCTCGGCGTCAACCCGGAACCCGGCCAGCACGGCTGGCTGTTGCTGAAAGAGATGCAACGGCGCGGCGACAAGACCGCGAAGGTCGCGATCGCGGTCGCGCCGGACCCGCTGACCTTCTGCGCGAGCAGCACCAAGATGGCCGGCTATCGCGAGGACGAACTGGAGTTCGTCGGTGGCCTGCGTGGTTCGCCCTTGCCGGTCGTGCGTTGCGAAACCTCAGATATCCGCGTGCCGGCGTTCTCCGAGTTCATCATCGAGGGCGAGATCCCGCTGGACGAGTTCGAAGAAGAAGGACCCTACGGCGAGATGTATGGCTACCAGGGGCCACGCAAGGCTGGCAATTTCATCATGCACATCAAGGCGCTGACTCATCGGCGCCATCCCTGGGTGCTGAACTCCTTCACCGGCCTGACCTGGGACATGCCGAAGGCGCCGCAGGTCACTAGCAATTTCTTCATGTACAAGCGCCTGATTCCCGATCTGCAGGGCCTGTACTCGCCGGCCGGTGCGAACGGCGTGATCGTGATCGCGATCCGCAAGCGATTTCCCGGCCAGGGCATGTCGGCCGGGCAGTACGTGGCCGCGAATCCGGCGCTGAACAAGCTCGTGATCGTAGTGGACGACGACGTCGACATCATGGACGCGGGCGCCGTGATGAAGGCCGTCGGCGCGCGCTGGCAGCCGACGGCCAGCCTGCTGGTGCCGCAGACCCAGATGATGATGCCGGACCCGAGCCGGCGTACGCCGATGCTGTCGGCCAAGTTCGTCATCGATGCGACCCGCCAGCTGCCGCAGGAGGGCGGCCCGGAGCGCTGGCCGCCGGCGAACCGCGAGTTGCTGGAGAAAGGGGCGCCGGGAATCTTTACCGAAATCGACGCCCACTGGCAGGACTACCTGAAGAACTGGAAGCCGGAATAAGGAGGTGCCGCGATGTCGGTTCTGAAGAAGATACGTGAGGCGCTGGACCAGCGGCTGGATCGCTGGGATGCACAGCTCGATGCGCTGGAGGCGCAGCTGGCCGAAAGCCGCGACGAGGCCCTGGAGCGGGTACAGGCGGCGCGCAACAAGCTGGCGGCAGCGCTGCGCCAGGTCCAGGAGAAGCTGGAGGATGCGGCCGACCTGACAGCCGACGAGCTGGCCGAGTTGCGCGCGGACCTCGAGGAATTGCAGGTGCAACTGGCGCTGGGCAAGGCGGAAACGCGCGATGCCTTCGAGGCACAGCGCCGCCGCCTGCACCGTGCGCTGCAGGCCGTCGAGCAGCGCCTCGAGCTACTCGAGCGCAAGGCCGAGGGCAAGCTGACCGAAGAGCTCGAAGACTACGTGCGCCTCGCTGACCGGCTGCGCGCCGAGATCGATGCGGCGGAACTGCAGTTCTGGCTGTTCAAGGCCGAGCAGCGCGAGGCGCTCGAGAAACGGCGGCGGGAATTGCAGCACAAGCTGGCGGAACTGCGTGCGACGGCGAAGCTCCAGGCGAAGGAAGCCGCGGAGAAGGTCGAGGAATTCGAGCAGCGCCTGGCGACTGAACTCAACGAATTTCGCGATAATTTCCGCCGGCTGATCGGCGGTCACTGAGACGGTTTCGGCGGACAGTCCGTCGCGATTGCCGGGTCGTCGAGCTTGCGGAACAGCTCCGGGGTTTCGCCACCGGGGCGCGGGATGATCTCGCCATTCAGAGTCAGGTTCAGGTCGTGACGCAGCAGACAATGTGGCCACAGCTTGCCGTGGCCTTCGACGCGAATCGGCGCATCGGTGAACGACTGCGTGATACAGCGACCGGGTTCCGTACGACCTTCGTAATGGTCTTCTTGCCAGTGCCAGTACATGCGGCAGTCCGGATTACTGCGCACGTCCGCCGGCTGCAAGTCCCGAAGCTCGTGCAAGCGACCGGCCAGCGGCGCCCAGTACTCGGGATGACGCAGAAACAGGAATTCATGGACGATCACGCCGTCCTCGCCGGTATAGAAACGATGTAAGGAGATCCGGCGCAGCGGGCCGGCGAAACCCTGCGCTCCGTAATTATGGATAGCAAACAGTTGCCCGTCGAAAGCCGGGGCCGCGATGGGTTGGTAACGCATGGCATAGCGGGCGTGGCGCTGCGTTTCAGGCAATGCCGCATCAGCCTCCGCCCGGACTTGGACAATGTTGTCCCAGTCGCCCGACAGCCAGTCGACCAGGCATGGCAAGCCTGGGTCAGCGGCCGACAACTCGCTGGATAGCAAGGCCACCAGTATGAAAACCCGGCCGCGCATGGCTCAGCCGGCCAGCTGGATTTCACGTTCGGCGAGCTCGCGGCGGTAGGCCGCACGCACGATCGACGCGGGGTAGATCGCGACGACGGCGACGATCGCCGGCAACAGGGCCATCGAATAGCGGATCATCGATTCGTCACGGAACAGGTAATCGGTAAAGAAAGCAACTGCCTGCGGACCGATGATCGCGCCGATCAGGCTGATCACCAGGTAGAACAGCGCGATCGTCTGGCTGCGTATCTGCCCGGGCGCGATATTGACCAGCGACGTCGGTGCGGTCGCCGTTGCCATCGCGGCGCCGACGATCGTCAGGATGTAAACGGCGAAGCTCAGTTCAGCCGAGGGCAGGAGCGGAAAGACGATTGCGGAGGCGGCCATCAGCCACATGCCCCAGCTGAGCACCAGCACGGGTCCGTCCGGGCGTCCGGAGGCGACCAGCCGGTCGGCGAGCCAGCCGCCGAAGTTCACCGACAGGGGCCCGGTGATCAAAAGGCCGATGCCGTTGTAGATGCTGAACTTCGG
>RFHQ01000131.1 GCA_003695765.1 Gammaproteobacteria bacterium | reverse complement strand
GTCGGCGACGCCGATGCAGAAGCGGCCTTCCTGCGGGACGCGCTGGAACTCGAGTTCATCATCGGCGATCTGTTGTTCGGCCCGGAGGTCGAACGCATGATCGGCCTGCCGCCCGGTGCCGGGCTGGACTTCCGGGTCTTCGGTGATCCGGAGGAGCCGCTGGGCCGCATCGAAATCGTGGAATACCAGCGGACCGCCGGCGAAGACCGTTACACACGCGCCAGGCCGCCGGCGAGAGGCCTGCTGCTGGCCGGCTGGCGCTGCGCCGACCTCGCGCCGCTGCGCGCGCGCCTTGCCGGGCTCGGCGTCACCGTCACCGAGCACGGCGAGATCGACGCGATCTACGGTCACGGCGAGGTCATCTCCTTCGCCTCACCTGCCGGTTTCCGGATCGAAGTGCAGGCCCGCCGGCGTCCGCAAGCCGGCATTCCATCCGGAAACTAGAAGCGGTAGTCGATGCGCCCGCCGAAGGTCCGTGGCTTCGCCGGCCAGACCAGTGTATTGACCGTGCCGTAGCCGAAGGTGTTATCGCCCTCGGCATTCTCCCAGCCGCGCTCGAAGTAGGACTCGTCGAAGGCGTTCAGCACGTAGACGGTGACCGTCACGCCGTTGCTGCCCTCGTAACCGAACTGCAGGTCGACCTTGTTCCAGGCATCGGTCTTGGCCAGCTCGAAGTTGTCGACGCCGCCGAAGGCCTCGTCGTAGAACTCGTGGCTGCCGCTGATGAACAGGCTGTCGCCGTTCCCGAGCGGCCAGCTGTAGGTGACGATGGTGCCGGTGGTCCACTCGGGCGCAAACGGCAGGTCATTGCCCTCGCAGGCCGTCACGCAGCCGAGGAAACTCGGGCTGACCTTGTCGATTTCGGTCTGGCTGTAGGCCAGCGTGAAGTAGATGTCCCAGTTCTCACCGGGACGCCACTGCAGGTCCAGTTCCGCGCCGTAGCCGGAAGCTTCGTCGATGTTGTCGGTGATGGTCGCACCCGCGAGGAAGAAGGTGATCTGCAGATCGTCGTACTGGTAACCGTAGAGCGACAGGTTGGCCTGCAGCGAATTGTCCAGCAGCCGGGCCTTCACACCACCCTCGAAACTGAGCACTGTCTCCTCGTCCATCTTGCTCGGCCGCGTGCCGGGGCCAGCCAGGCCGATGCCGCCGGGCACCGGCGCGCCATTGCCATCGACGAAGCCGAAGTCGGTGAAGCCGCCGGACTTGTAGCCCCAGGCGACATTGCCGTAGAAGGTGTACTGCTCGTTGAGGTCGAAGCTCGCCGCCAGCCGCGGCGTGAACTTGCTCCAGTCGTTCTGGTCGCTGACATAGCCACCGGGCGAGCTGCCGTCCGAGCGCCGGCTGCAGGCTGCGAGGCTGTCGGCCGTGAAGAAGAAGTCGTAGTCGACATTGTTGCCGAGTGCCCCGCCGGAGTCCGGCACGCAGGTCGTGTATTCCTTTTCGTCAAAGGTGTAACGGGCGCCGGCGGTCAGATCCAGGCGGCCGATGCTCCAGGTGACATCACCATAGATCGCCCAGCCCCAGTAGTCGCCGTTCGAAATCGTCTGCTCGGCCTTGTTGGCCAGCAGGTCGGCCGGGTCGATGTTCTCGCCCCAGTAGTCCTCGAAGATCGGGTCGTCACAGCCGGTGACGCGGGCGCTGAGATCGAAGTCGGGCGATTCCGTCACCTGCAGCGCGCGGCAGAGGTCGTCCTCCGTGTAGCGGTCGGCGAAAACGGCATCGACTTCCTCGGCGTAGACGCTGGCGCCGACGAACCACTTGACACGGCCATCTCCCGGGGAGACCAGCCGCAGCTCCTGGCTGAAATAGTCGACCTCCTGGTCCAGCGAGAAGTGATCGACCACGGCTGCCGTCGCATCGTAGTCCTCGGCATAGTTGAAATCGTAGGTCTTGAAACCGGTGATGGAACTGAAGGTGTAACCACCGGCCAGATCCACATCGATGTTCAGCGCAAGCCGCAGGATCTCCGAATCGTCACGCAGCGGCCCGTCGTTGGCGACGGCGTCCTTCGGCAGCGGACTGACGTTCGGCAGAAAGTCCAGCTCATGGGCCGAGTTCAGCGGCGCGGTGCTCCAGTAGGCCGAGCCATCGCTCGCGCGATCCTCGTAGAAGGCCGTGAGCGTCGCATCGACGCCGTCGCCGGCATAGCGAATCGCCGCCTGCACGGCCTTGCTCTCGAACTCGCCAAGATCGCGCCCGCCGGCAAGGTTGTCCAGGTAGCCGTCTTCGGTGATGTAGCCGAGGCTGCCGCGGACTGCCCAGCGCTCGTTCAGCGGCAGGTTCAGCGTGCCGTCGAATTCGTAGTGGCCGAATTCCTCGACGCCCGCGCCCAGCCGGCCGCTGGTGCCCTCGGGGTCGGGCTTGTTGGTGATGATGCTGACCGCGCCGGCGATGGCGTTGCGGCCGAACAGCGTGTTCTGCGGGCCGCGCACGATCTCGGTGCGGGCCACGTCCAGGAAGCTCGTGATCGCCCCGCCATTGCGGCCTTCGTAGATGCCGTCGACGAAGATCGGCACCGAGCCGTCGCCGCCGACGCCGAAACTGTTCGAGGAAATGCCGCGGATGGCCAGCGCGTCGTTGAAGGAGTCCGCGGTCGCGCCGTTGAAGCCCGGCGTCAGCGTAACGACGTCACGGAAATCCCGCGCATTGATCTTGGCCAGGAAGTCTTCGCTGAAGGCCGAGACCGAAACCGGCACGTCGCGCAACGTCTGCTCGCGCTTTTGCACCGTCACGACGATTTCCTCGAGTGCCGCGGCCGCGTAGACCATGTTGCTAGAACACAACACCGAGACCGCCAAGACTGGCAGAGCCCTGCTGAGGCGCTTGTTCATCACGCATCCCCCTGTGGTGAATCCGCCAATCATAAGCCGGGCGGCGGGCAGCGCCAATAGCCCCGCTACTGGATCAGGCGGCGGCGGATGAAGACCGAGGCCGCGAGGTAGCCTGCCAGCGCATAGGCCACGAGCACGCCGAGATGCGGCAACAGCTGTTCCGGCAGGCCGCCGGCGACCAGCGGCCGGACCAGCGCGATTGCGTGCGACAGCGGCAGCAGGTTGACGAGGGTCTGCGCGAAGGGCGGCAGCGTCGTGACCGGGTAGAACACGCCGCTGAAGATGAACATCGGCGTGACCAGCAAGGTGACGTAGTAATTGAAAAAGTCGTAACTCGGCGCGAAGGCGGCGACGACGATCGCCGGCCCGGCGAAGCACAGGCCGATCAGGAAGAACAGCGGGATCGCGAGCAACGCCGACCAGTCGTCGACCGCGCCCAGCAGCACGGCAACGGCGAGAATCGGTGTGGCCGCCAGCATCGCCTTGGTGCCGCACCAGAGCATTTCGCCGGCGACGATGTCGTCGACCTGCAGCGGGGTCGCCAGAAGCGCGTCATAGGTCTGCTGATGCTCCATCCGCGTGAACACCGAGTACATGCCCTCGAAGGACGCGGTGTTCATCGCCGACGAGGCCACCAGCCCGGAGGCCAGAAAGGTCAGGTAGCTCATGCCCTCGACCTCGCCGACGAAACGGCCGAGGCCGAAACCGAGGCCCAGCAGATAGACGAAGGGCTCGCCGAAGGTGAAGAACAGGCTCGGTGCGATCAGCTTGCGCCAGACCAGCAGGTTGCGGTACCAGACCTTGATCGCGCCGCGCTGCGGCTGCGGCAGTCCGAGTGTTGCGACGTTCATGTTCATTCTCTCAGTTCGTGCCCGGTCAGGCGCAGAAACACGTCTTCCAGGTTGGCCGGCCGGTGCATATAGGTCAGTTGCGGCGCCAGCTTCAGCCGTTGCATCACCGGCGCCAGATCATTGGTGTAGGCATAGTGCATCTCGCCGACCGTCTCCAGGCGCAGCCCCGGGCAATCCCCGAGCAACTCCTGAACCGCAGCCCGGTCGCCCTGGACCTCGAGGACGTGTGCCTCGACCTGTTCCGCGATCAGCGTGGCCGGCTCGCCCCGGCTGATGATGCGCCCGTGATCGATCACGACCAGTTCGTCACAGAGCCGCTCCGCTTCGTCCATGTAATGCGTGGTCAGCAACAGCGTCTTGCCGGCGCGGCGCAACTGGCGCAACCGCGTCCAGATCATCCGGCGCACCTGGGGGTCCAGCCCGCTGGTCGGCTCGTCCAGCACGACCAGGTCTGGATCGTTGACCAGCGCCCGGGCGATCGACAGCCGCCGCTTCATGCCGCCGGACAGTTCTCGCAGCGGGCTGTCGGCGCGGTCGGCCAGCTCGACGAAATTCAGCAGTTCGGCGATGCGCCGCTCCGCTTCGGCCCGCGGCACGTCGAAATAGCGCGCATAGACCCGCAGGTTTTCGATCACGGTAAAGTCCGGATCGGCGTTGTCCGCCTGCGGCACGACGCCGATGCGCCGGCGGATCTCGCGGATCGCGCCCGGTACCGGCAGGCCGAACACCGTCAGGCTGCCGGCCGTGATCGGGCTCTGGCCGAGGATCATCCGCAGGATCGTGGTCTTGCCGGCACCGTTCGGTCCGAGCAGCCCAAAACAGCCGCCGGCCGGGATGTCCAGGTCCACATGGTCGACCGCCAGGCGCTCGCCGAAGCGCTTGGTCAGTCCGCGCGCCTGCACGACCGGCGCGGCGCCTGTGTCCGGGATCGCTGCCATGCCACTGCCTCGTGAAACCGGAACCGGGCCGGGGACCGGCCCACCGCTACCGGGGATAGCGAAACCTTAGCAGAGAGCCGGGCGACCCGCCCGTCGGCACCCGGCGCCGGCGTGGATCGTCGCCAACGCCCTGCCGGCTGCGGCGGCGGGAATGACAGCGGCGCGTGCTATATTGGCAGGCGCTGATGGAACCCCGGGTAGACGACTTTCGCCTGCGGCTCGCTGGCCGCGAATACGTGCCGATCGTGATCGGCGGCATGGGCGTGGACATTTCCACCACCGAACTGTCGCTCGTGGCCGCCCGGCTGGGCGGCATCGGGCATATTTCCGATGCGATGTCGCCGTTCGTCTCCGACCGCAAGTTCGACACCCACTACACCAAGGCAAAATCCACCCTGAACCGGGCCAGTCGCGATTCGACGGACAAGACCTCGGTGCGCTTCGACTGCGAGGAGCTGTACAAAGCCCAGCGCGGCTATGTCGAGAACGCGATGAGCCGCAAGAAAGGGCCGGGCGCGATTCACATCAACGTCATGGAAAAATTGCAGCTCGGCGCGCCGGCCGAAACCCTGCGCGCGCGGCTGACCGGCGCGCTGGACGGCGGTATCGACGGCATCACGCTGTCGGCCGGTCTGCACACCGGCAGCCTGCGGCTGATCAAGGACCACCCGCGCTTTCATGACGTGAACATCGGCATCATCGTCTCCAGCCTGCGCGCGCTGAAGATCTTCCTGCGCTCCGGCAAACGCGTCGAGCGGCTGCCCGACTACGTCGTCGTCGAGGGCCCGCTGGCCGGCGGCCACCTGGGCTTCGGTGAGGACTGGGCGCAATACCGGCTGCAGGACATCGTGCGCGAGATCATCGACTTCCTGCGTGCCGAGAATCTGGACAT
>RFHQ01000130.1 GCA_003695765.1 Gammaproteobacteria bacterium | reverse complement strand
GCGGAATGGCCGATATTCAGCGTGATGCGGCCGTTCTCGACATAGGCCTCGGGCACACTGACGCCGCTGACGGTCGCATCGACGATCAGATACGGCGTATTGCCGTTGTCGCTGATCCGGTCGTGCAGGGCCCTCAGCAGGTACGGCTGTTGCGGAATGCTTTCCCGAGCCATCGAATGGCACCCCTGCTTACGGGTGCATCTCCATTTCCAGTTCTGTCAGGCTGTCCTGGAAGGAGCGCCGCGCAAAGACATCGTCCATGTACTTCTGGATCGGCTCGGCGCCGCGACCGAGCTCGATGCCGTAGTAATCCAGCCGCCACAGCAGCGGCGCGATCGTGCAGTCGACCAGCGAGAACTCGTCGCTGAGAAAGAAGCGTTTCACCGAGAAGACCTCGGCACTGGAGACGATGCTCTCCTTCAGCATCTTGCGCAGGCGGTTCGCCTGCTTGCTGTCCGACGCCTGCTCGAGTTCCTCGGCCACGCCGTACCAGTCGCGCTCGATGCGGTACAGCGCCAGCCGGAACTGGGCGCGCGTCACCGGGTCCACCGGCATCAACGGCGGGTGCGGGAAGCGCTCGTCCAGGTACTCGATGATCACGCGCGAGTCGTACAGCACGAGATCGCGATCCACCAGCGTTGGCACACTGTGGTAGGGATTCAGGTCCAGCAGGTCTTCCGGCAAGTCCGGCCCCTGGACGCTGATGATGTCCATGTTGATGTTCTTCTCGGCCAGCACCAACCGCGTACGATGGCTGTGGAATTCTGTCGGACTGGAATACAGCGTCATTCCGATTGAGACCTCGACGGTTACGGGCACTCAGGCCCGGCCCCGGCTACTTGACGTCTTTCCAGATCTCGGCCTTCAGCAGATAGGCGAACAGGCCGAAAACCAGCAGGTACAGCAACACCCAGAACCCCAGCCGCTGGCGCTCCAGTTGCATCGGTTCGGCCGTATAGTCCAGAAAGTTCACCAGATCCCGCACGAACTGATCGTATTCCTCGGGCGTCAGCGAACCCTCGGTCACCGGTTCCAGCCGGATATGCTCGTGACCGGCCTCGTCCTGCTCGACGGTCTTGCGCTGCAGCCCCTGCAGTTCCCAGAGCACGTGCGGCATGCTGGCGCCGGCCAGCACCAGGTTGTTGACACCGGTGGGCCGGCTGTCGTCCAGGTAGAACGACTTGAGGAAGGTGTAGATGTAATCGGTGCCGCGGGCCCGGGCCATCAAGGTCAGGTCCGGCGGCGCGCGGCCGAACCAGCGAGCCGCGTCCTCCGGCGGCATGGCCACCTGCATGGTCTCGTGCAGTTTCTCGGCCGCGAACATCAGGTTGTCGATGACCTGGTCTTCGCTGAGCTGCAGATCCTTCGCCAGGCGGTTGAAGCGCACGTATTTGGCCGAATGGCAGCCCATGCAGTAATTGACGAAATTGCGCGCTCCCCGCTGCAGCGAGGCCACGTTGCCGACATCGTTGCCGGCATGTTCCAAAGCGATGCCGTCGCCTGCGGCCGACGCGGCCAGCGGCGCGCCCATCACGAGGACCAGGACCGCGGACGCTGCCGGGAATTTCAGCTTCTCCAGGCTCATGTTCCTCACTCCGCGTGGTAGACGACCCGCTCGGGCACCGGCTTGGTTTTCTCATACCGCGTGTAGATCGGCATGAACACGAAGAAAGCGAAATAGATCGCGGTGAACACCCGGGCCGCGTAGACGAAGACCTTCTCGGTGGCCGGCTGCAGGCCGAGATAGCCGAGCGCGACGAAGCTGATCGCGAAAGCCGCCAGCGCCAGCTTGTAGATCCAGCCGCGGTAGCGGATCGACTTGACCTTGCAGCGGTCCAGCCACGGCAGCAGGAACAGGGCGACGATGGCCAGCAGCATCAGCAGCGCGCCGAGGCCCTTGCTGGGCACGGCGCGCAGGATCGCGTAGAAGGGCGTGAAATACCAGACCGGCGCGATGTGCTCCGGCGTCTTCAGCATGTTCGCCGGCTCGAAGTTGGCATGTTCGAGGAAATAACCGCCCATTTCCGGCGCGAAGAACACCACCAGCGAGAAGAACACCAGGAAGACGACGATCGCAACCAGGTCCTTCGCCGTGTAGTAGGGATGGAACGGGATGCCATCCAGCGGGATCCCGTCCGGCCCCTTGTGCTCCTTGATCTCGATACCATCGGGGTTCAGCGAACCGGTTTCGTGCAAGGCCATGATGTGCACGACCACCAGCAGGACCAGGGCCAGCGGCACGGCCACGACGTGCAGCGCGAAGAAGCGGTTCAGCGTGATATCGGAGATGAAATAGTCGCCGCGGATCCATTCGACCAGGCTGTCGCCGATCGCCGGGATCGCGCCGAACAGCGAGACGATCACCTGCGCGCCCCAATACGACATCTGGCCCCAGGGCAACAGGTAGCCGAAGAAAGCCTCGGCCATCAGCGCCAGATAGATCAGCATGCCAATGATCCACAGCAGCTCGCGCGGCGGCTTGTACGAGCCATACATCATGCCGCGGAACATGTGCAGGTAGACGACGATGAAGAAGGCCGAGGCGCCGGTCGAGTGCATGTAGCGGATCAGCCAGCCCCAGTTGACGTCCCGCATGATGTATTCGACCGAGGCGAAGGCGTCGGTGGCCGCCGGCTTGTAGCTCATCGTCAGCCAGATACCAGTGATCAGCTGAATGCCGAGCACCACGATGGCCAGCACGCCGAACACATACCAGACATTGAAGTTCTTGGCGGCGTAGTACTCGGTCGCGTGTTCGCGGATCAGCTTGGTCAGCGGGAAGCGCGCGTCGACCCAGGCAATGAAACGCGCAAAGCGGCCGGCCGGGGCCACTGCATCGGCTCTCGCGGCGTTCATGCGCTCACCCCCTTGTCTTCACCGATCAGCAGCAGGTTGTCACCGACATAACGGTGCGGCGGAATGCGCAGGTTCGTCGGCGCCGGCACTCCCTTGAAGACCCTGGCCGCGAGGTCGAAGCGCGAGCCGTGGCATGGGCAGTAGAAGCCACCGCGCCAGTTGGGTCCGAGATCGGGCGGTGCCGTCTCGAAACGCTCGATCGGCGCACAGCCCAAGTGGGTGCAGGAGCCGATCACGACCAGCACCTCGGGCTTGATCGAGCGGAAATGGTTCTTGCAGTACGGTGGCTGCTGGGACTTGTCGGAATCCGGGTCGCGCAGCTCGCTGATCATCGCGTCGATGTTGTCGATCATCGCCGGCGTCCGCCGCAGGACCCAGACGGGCTGGCCGCGCCACTTGACGCGCAGCATGCTGCCGGCATCCAGCTTGCTGATGTCGACCTCGACCGGCGCGCCCAGGGCCTGAGCCCGGGCGCTGGGCTTGAAGGACGCCACGAAGGGGACGGCCGCGAAAACCACCCCCGCACCGCCGACCACGCTGGTCGCCACGGTGAGAAAATGCCGTCGGCTAAGACCCGACTCTGCGCTCATCGAGCTGTTCCTCCCGGACTGGTCACGGTCTCACGGCAAGGCCGGCGCCTGACCAGGCGCCCCAGCCGAATCGATGACCGGATAGTCGCCCACGCCTGAAGCTGCTCGTCGACTCTGGGCGGTGACAAAAACGGCGGAATTATACACGGCGCCTGAAAATGTGCCTACCGGCTCCCCCGCGCGAGGCGCCGGATCTGCGCGCCGAGCTGGCGGAGCTTTTCCTCGATGCATTCATAGCCCCGGTCGATGTGATAGATGCGATCGACGACGGTTTCACCCTCGGCCACCAGCCCCGCCAGCACCAAGCCGGCCGAGGCGCGCAGATCGGTCGCCATCACCGGCGCGCCACGCAGGCGTTCGACACCGCGCACGACGGCGGTGTGCCCTTCCAGACGGATATCGGCACCCATGCGCTGCAGCTCCGGCGCATGCATGAAGCGGTTCTCGAAGACGTTCTCGGAAATCGTGCCGACGCCGCGCGCGATCGCGTCCAGCGCCATGAACTGCGCCTGCATGTCGGTCGCGAAGCCCGGGAACGGCGCGGTGCTGATGTCGACCGCCTGCGGGCGCCGCCCGCCCATGTCCAGCGCGACCCAGTCCGGCCCGCTGTCGATCGCGGCGCCGGCCTCGCGCAGCTTGGCGAGGATGGCGCCCAGATCCTGGGCGCGGGCCTCGCGCAGCCGCACCCGCCCGCCGGTCATCGCCGCGGCCACCAGGAAGGTGCCGGCCTCGATGCGGTCCGGCAACACCCGGTATTGCGTGCCCTGCAGCCGCGGCACGCCGCGGATCACGATCCGGTCGCTGCCGGCGCCGCTGATCCGCGCGCCCATGCTGTTCAGGAAGGCCGCGAGGTCACAGACCTCCGGCTCGCGGGCGGCATTCTCGATCACGGTCTCGCCCTCGGCCAGCGCCGCGGCCATCATCAGGTTCTCGGTGCCGGTGACCGTGACCTTGTCGAGCAGCAGTTCGCAGCCGTGCAGCCGGCCGGCTTCGGCATGGATATAACCGTCCTCGATCTCGATCCGCGCGCCCAGCGCCCGCAGCCCCTCGACGTGCAGGTCGACTGGCCGGGCGCCGATTGCGCAGCCGCCGGGCAGCGAGACCTCGGCCCGGCCGTGGCGCGCCAGCAACGGACCCAGCACGAGGATCGACGCGCGCATCGTCTTGACCAGCTCGTAGGGCGCGCGGCAGTCCTCGAGGCTGTTCGGATCGACTTCGATACGCAGGCCGTCATGCACGGTCACGGTCACACCCATGCGACCCAGCAAGGCGATCATGGTCGTGACGTCGTTCAGGTGCGGCACGTTGGCCAGCGTGACCGGCCCGTCGGCGAGCAGGGCCGCCGCCAGGGCCGGCAGCGCGGCGTTCTTGGCGCCGGACACGCGGATTTCGCCGGCGAGGCGTGCGCCGCCGGTGATCGCGAGCTGGTCCACGAGCCGCGGCTCAGGCCTCGCGGCCCGCGGCCTCCTCGGGCGTCAGGGCCTGGATGGACAGCGCATGGATCTCTGTCCCCATGCGCTCGCCCAGCGCCGCGTAGACCAGCTGGTGCCGCTGCAGCGGCCGCTTGCCGGCAAACGCCGGGCTGACGACCGTTGCCGCGTAATGCCTGAGATCATCACTGTGGACGCTGACCTCGCAATCCGGCAGGCCGGCGCGGATCAGCGCTTCGATTTCCTTCGGTTCCATCGTGCAAGTCGGCGGGCAGTGGCTGCTGGCAGGCCAGTATAATCGCCCGCATGCTGCTTTTTCTGCTCGCGACGCTGGCCGGCTTCGCGTTACTGATCTGGGGCGCCGACCGGCTCGTGCTGGGCGCGGGCGCGCTGGCGCGCAATCTCGGTATCGCGCCGCTGTTGATCGGCCTCACCGTGGTCGGCTTCGCGACCTCGCTGCCGGAAGTGCTGGTCTCGGCCACGGCTGCGCTGGCCGGGGCGACCGACCTGGCGATCGGCAACGCGCTGGGGTCGAACATCGCGAACGTGGGGCTGGTACTGGCCGTCGCGGCGCTGACCCGGCCGCTGCGGGCACATTCCGAGACGCTGCAGAGGGAGCTGCCGGTGATGCTGGCGATCAGCGTCGTGCCGCTGCTGCTGTTCGTCGACGGGCGACTGAGCCGCCTCGACGGCGTGCTGCTGGCCGGCGCGCTGCTCGGCTTCACCTGGTGGGTCACGCGGCTGGGCATGCGCACGGCCGGCCACGACCCGATCGAGGCCGAATACGCGGCCGAATTGCCGACCGGTATCGCCAACCGCCGGGCGCTGCTGCTGATCCTGCTGGGACTGCTGGCGGTGCTGGCCGGTTCCAAGTCGCTGGTCTGGGGTGCGGCCAATCTGGCCCGGGCGCTCAGCGTCAGCGAGACGATCATCGGCGTGACGATGATCGCCGTCGGCACCAGCCTGCCGGAACTGGCCGTCAGCATCGTCAGCGCCCGCAAGGGCGAGGCCGGCCTGGCGCTGGGCAACGTGATCGGCTCGAACGCCTTCAATGCCCTGGCCGTGATCGGGGTGGCGGCCCTGGTGCACCCGGCGCCGTTGGATCCGCGCGTCGTGGTCTTCCACCTGCCGGTGATGCTGCTGTTCAGCCTCGGCTTCTTCTTCATCGCGTACAATCGCGACGAGACCCTGCGCGTCGGCCGCTGGGCTGGCGCAAGCCTGCTGGCCGGCTATCTCGTCTACCTTGGCGCCGTGGTCGCGGAACTGGGCTGATATCGGCATATGGACAAGCGACCGGACGACAAGGATCTGCTCGCGACCGCGCGCCGCGTGCTGGACGTCGAGGCCCGGGCGGTCGCAGCCCTCGGCATCCGCCTCGACGGCAATTTCGCCCGCGCCTGCCGCCTGTGCCTGGACTGCCAGGGCCGGGTCGTGGTCACCGGCATGGGCAAGTCCGGGCACATCGGCGGCAAGCTCGCAGCCACGCTCGCCAGCACCGGCACGCCGGCCTTCTTCGTTCACCCGGGCGAGGCCAGCCACGGCGACCTCGGCATGATCACCCGCAAGGACCTGGTGCTGGCGATCTCGAATTCCGGCGAGACCGCGGAGATCATCACGATCCTGCCGCTGTTGAAGCGCCTGGGCCTGCCGCTGATCACGATGACCGGGCAGCCGGATTCCACGCTCGGACGCGCCGCGGACGTGCTGCTGGACATTGCCGTCGCGGAGGAAGCCTGCCCGCTGAATCTCGCGCCCACGGCCAGCACCACGGCCAGCCTGGCCATGGGCGATGCGCTGGCCGTGGCGCTGCTCGAATGCCGCGGCTTCACCCGCGAGGAGTTCGCTCTGTCGCACCCGGGCGGCAGCCTCGGCCGGCGCCTGCTGCTGCGCGTCGCCGACCTGATGCACAGCGGCGAGGAACTGCCGGTGGTCGCGCCGGACGCGCCGCTGCGCGAAGGCCTCGTGGAGATGACCCGCAAGGGACTGGGCATGACGGCGATCACCGAGGCCGACGGCCGCCTCGCCGGCATCTTCACCGATGGCGACCTGCGGCGGACGCTGGACCGGAACGTCGACATCCACTCAACGCCGATGCGTGAGGTCATGACCGCCGGCTGCAAGACCATCGCCGCCGACGAGCTGGCTGCCGAGGCCGTGCGCGTGCTGGAGGAACACAAGATCACCGCGCTGCTGGTGACCGATGGGCAGCAGCGGCTGATCGGTGCCCTCCACATTCACGACCTGCTGCGCGCCGGGGTCATGTAGGTGAGCGGATTCGCGCCCCTGCTGGATGCCGGCGACGCGGCGCTGCTGCGTCGGGCGGCCGGCACGCGGCTGCTGGTGCTGGACGTCGACGGCGTGCTCACGGACGGGCGGCTGCTGTATGCCGACGATGGCAGCGAGACCAAGGCCTTCCACGTGCGCGACGGCCACGGCATCAAGCTGCTGCTGGCCGCCGGTATCGAGATCGCGGCGATCTCCGGGCGCCGATCCGCGGCCGTGGACCGGCGGCTCGCGGAACTCGGCGTGCGCCACGCGCTGACCGGCCGCGAGGACAAGCTGGCCGCGCTGGGCGAACTGCTGCAGCAGCTGGCCCTCGGTGACCCGAAGGCGATCGCCTGCGTTGGCGACGACCTGCCCGACCTCGAGATCATGGAGCCGGCCGGCCTCGGCATCGCCGTCGCGGACGCCCATCCGGAAGTCCTCCGCCGCGCGGACTATCGCTGCCGCCTCCCCGGCGGACAGGGCGCGGTGCGCGAGGTCTGCGACCTGCTGCTCGCGGCCCGGCGGGAGGCGCGGCGCTGAACCTTCGCCTGCCCCGCCGCTATCTGCGCCTCGGCCTGCTGGCGCTGGCGGCGGCGGCCAGCGCCGGCCTGTTGCGCTGGCTGAACGAGCAGGCGCCGCCTCCGCCGAGCGCGCCGCGGATCGGCGCCGGCTACTACCTGCGCGATGCCGAGCTGCTGGCCACCGATGACCAGGGTCGCCCGCGCTACCGGGTCTCGGCGGCCTTTGCGTCGCAGCGCCTCGAGGACGGCGCCGTGGAGCTGGACGAGGTCGGCCTGCTGTACGCGCCGACCAGCGAGCTGCCATGGCGGCTGACCGCGACCGCCGGCCGCATGCCGCCCGGTGGTAAACTGCTGCAGTTGCTCGGCGAAGTCGTGGCGACTGCGCAGGATCGTGGCGGCGTCGCGACCACGATCCGCAGCGACTATCTGGAAGTGGATACCGAGACCTACGTGGCCTTCACCGAACGGCCCGTGGAGGTCGTGTTCGACGGCGGCCAGCTGGCCGCGACCGGCCTGCGGGCCTATCTCAGGGAAGGCAGGCTACAGCTGCTGTCAGACGTGCATGGTCAATTCATTCCGGACTAGCTGGCTCGGCTGTCTCCTGCTGCTGGCCGGCCCGCTGGCGGCGGCGCCCGGCGAGCAGGTGGACACGGCGGCCCGCCTCGAGCAACTGCGTGTGGAACGTGGGCTGCCGATCAACCTGGATGCCGACTGGTCGGAATTCGACCGCAATCGCAACCGCCTGCTGTTTCGCGGCCTGCGGATCACCCAAGGCGAGCTGACCATCGAGGCCGACGCGGCCGAAGCCGAGCGCCTGGACTTCGACGATGCGAACTGGACCTTCCGCGGCCACGTCGTGATCGTCAACGACGGCACCCGCCTGGAGTCCGACGAAGCGCAGGCCAGATTCAGTGCGCACCAGCTCGTCAACGCGGTCCTGACCGGCGCGCCGGCGAGCTTCCGGCAACGGCGGCCCGGCAAGCAGTCGATCACCCGCGGCCGGGCACGGCGCATGGAGTATGTGCTCGGCGAGCACAGCATCCGCCTCAGCGGCGACGCCTGGGTCAGCGACGGTGCCAACGAAGTCAGCGGGCCGCGAATCGCCTACGAGATATCACGCGACTTGATCACGGCGGAAAGCGACGACAGCGGGCAGGTCACGATGAAAATCATACCGCCCGAAGGCGACGGCGGCGGATCGCGGTGAACCGGCTGCTCGCGAAGCACCTGGCCAAGCGCTTTCGCCAGCGGGAGGTCGTGCACGACGTTTCGCTGGATATCGCCAGCGGCGAAGTCGTCGGGCTGCTCGGCCCGAACGGCGCCGGCAAGACCACGGCCTTCTACATGATCGTCGGACTGATCCCGGCCGATGCCGGGCGCATTCTGCTGGACGACCGGGACATCACGGCTTTGCCGATGCACCGCCGCGCGCGCCTGGGCCTCGGCTACCTGCCCCAGGAAGCCTCGGTGTTCCGGCGCCTGACCGTCGAGAAGAACATCATGGCGATCCTGCAGACCCGGGAGGAACTGAGCCGCGCCGATCGCGAACGCATACTCGAGGAACTGCTCGACGAACTGCACATCGCGCATGTGCGCAACAGCCTCGGCATCAGCCTGTCCGGCGGCGAGCGGCGGCGGGTCGAGATCGCCCGGGCGCTGGCCACCGAGCCCCGGTTCATGCTGCTGGACGAGCCTTTCGCCGGTGTCGACCCGATTTCGGTGCTGGACATCCAGCGCATCGTCAAACACCTGGCCCAGCGCGGCATCGGCGTGCTCATCACCGATCATAATGTGCGGGAAACACTGGGAATCTGCGAGCGGGCGTATATTCTCAGCGAGGGCCGGCTGATAGCGCAGGGTTCTCCCGATGCGATCCTTGAAAATCAACAGGTTCGACAAGTCTATCTCGGCGAGGGCTTCCGCCTCTGAGCGGCCGGGCGAGCGATGAGCGCGATGAAGCCGTCGCTGCAGCTGCGTATCGGGCAGCAGCTCGTGATGACGCCGCAACTGCAGCAGGCCTTGCGCCTGCTGCAGTTGCCGGTGCTGGAGCTGAACGCCCAGTTGCAGCAGGCGCTGGACGAGAACGTCATGCTGGACCAGGACGATCCGTCCGACCGCGAGGACGCCACCACGACGAGTCTCGACGAACTGCCGGCGGAGACCGGGGCGGAAATCGTCACCCGCGAAGCCGACGACAGCGGCCCCTGGGACCTGCGCGATCGTAGCGGCAGCCGCAGCGATCCCTGGGCCGACGACTACCGCCGTCCGGAGCCGACGGATCACAGCGACGAATCCCTGCGCGAGCACCTGCTGTGGCAACTCGAACTCGAGAACTTTCCGCCGCGGGAGGCCGCGATCGGTCAGGCGATCATCGACGCGCTGGATGAGGACGGCTACCTGACCGAGCCGCTGGAAGAGATACTGGCTGCCCTGCCCGCCGACGGCGGCTTCCGGATCGAGGAAGTGCACCGGGCGCTGCAGATGGTGCAGACGCTGGATCCGGCCGGCGTCGGAGCGCGGAACCTCGGCGAGTGCCTGCGCATTCAGCTCGCGCAACTCGATCCGGAGACGCCGGCGCTGGAACTGGCGCTGGCGATTGCGACCGACGGCCTGGACGCCGTCGCCAGTCGGGACCTGGCGAGCCTGCGCCGCCGGCTGCAGGCCAGCGAGGCCGAGCTCGCCGAGGCCTTGCAGCTGATCCGCGCCTGTCACCCGCGCCCCGGCGCAGCGATCGCTCCGCCGGGTGCCGAATACGTCGTACCGGACGTCTACGTCCGCAAGCAGGACGGCCGCTGGATCGTCGAGGTCAACCGCTCCGGGATCCCGCGCCTGCGCGTGAACCAGGCCTACGCCGACATGCTCAAGAGCGAACGCGGTCACGAGACCTTGCGCCACCAGCTGCAGGAGGCGCGCTTCCTGGTCCGCAGTCTCGAGATCCGCGACGACACCCTGCTGAAGGTCGCGCATACGATCGTCAGCCGGCAGACCGGCTTCCTGGAGCGCGGCGAGGAAGCCATGAAGCCGATGATCCTGCGGGACGTGGCCGAGGCCATCGGCATGCACGAGTCGACGATCTCCCGCGTGACCTCGAACAAATACATGCATACGCCGCGGGGGGTCTTCGAGTTCAAGTATTTCTTTTCCAGCCAGCTGGCCGGCACCGACGGCTCCGAGCAATCGTCGACGGCGATCAAGGCACGCATCCGCCGCCTGATCGGGCAGGAAAATCCAGCGAAACCACTGAGCGACAGCAAGATCGCTGCCCTGCTCACGGAGGAAGGCATCCGCGTCGCACGCCGAACGGTGGCAAAATACCGGGAAGCGATGCGCATCGCGCCTTCCAGCGAGCGCAAGCGCCTGAACGCCGGCTGATCGCGGCTGCCAGGCAGAGCCACAAGGAGAACCCAGATGCAACTCAACCTGACCGGCCATCATGTCGACATCACCCCGCCATTGCGCGAGTACATCGGCAGCAAGCTGGAGCGACTGGAGCGCCATTTCGACCATGTGACCAATATTCACTGCGTGCTCACGGTCGAGAAGCTGCGGCACAAGGCCGAAGCCACGGTCCACGTCTCCGGCAACACGCTGTTCGCCGATGCCGTCGAAGACGACATGTACGCCGCGGTTGATGCGCTGATCGACAAGCTGGACCGGCAGGTGCGGAAGTACAAGGAGAAACTCACCGATCACCACGCCCGCGACAGCCTGAAACGCGACGGCGGCTGAGCCGGTGGGAGCCGCGGCAGCCGGGCGGGCAGTTGGCGAGCGCGGGCGGCGACGCGCGGCACGCTAACGATGCGCCTGATCATCATCAGCGGCCTGTCCGGCTCCGGCAAGAGCGTGGCACTGAACCAGCTCGAGGACCTCGGCTTCTACTGCATCGACAACGTGCCGGCCGCCCTGCTCGACAAAATGGTGTCGGAACTGGTGGCCAGCGGGGATCCGGTGTACGAGAATCTGGCTTTCGGCATGGATGCACGCAGCCGGCCGCGCGATCTCGAGGCCTTGCCGGCCCTGCTCAAGGATCTCCGTGAGCGCGGGATCCGCAGCGAGGTGATCTTCCTGCAGGCCGCCGACGACATACTGCTGAAGCGTTATGCCGAAACGCGGCGCAAGCACCCCTTGAGCACCCGCGGCCACAGCCTGCGGGAGGCGATTGCGCAGGAGCGCCAGTTGCTGGGTCCGATCATCGACTGCGCCGAGCTGGTGCTGGACACGACCGGCAGCAGCGTCTATGAACTGCGTGACAAGATCCGCGAACGTGTCGGCCTGCGCAGCCAGCCCGGCATGTCGATCCTGATCGAATCCTTCGGCTTCAAGCACGGCCTGCCCGCGGACGCGGATTTCGTTTTCGACCTGCGTTGCCTGCCGAACCCGTACTGGGATCTGACGCTGCGGCCGCTGACCGGGCGGGACCGGGCCGTGATCGACTATCTCGAGGCCAGCGCCGAAGTGCAGGCAATGTACCAGGACATCCTCGATTTCCTGTTGCGCTGGATCCCGAAGTACCTGGACTTCAACCGCAACTACCTCACGGTGGCGCTGGGCTGTACCGGCGGCCAGCATCGCTCCGTCTACATGGCCGACAAGCTGGCGGCGGCACTGGGCCAGCGCTATGACCACGTCCTGACCCGGCACACCGAGTTGCCGGCCGGCCAGCAGCAGGCGGCGGATCCAGGTGCCACAGGCTGAGCACAGCCCGGCGGCGGCGCCGGAGCAGCAGTCCGATCTCGGCCGGCTGCAGCGGGCGCTGGAAAGCGGCACCGCGATGCAGGTCGCCGCGCTGGTGCGCTCCCTGCACCCGGCGGAAATCGCGGAACTGCTGGAATCGCTGCCCCCGGCGCAGCGCGCGATCGTCTGGGACCTCGTCGACGAAGAGGACGAAGGCGACGTCCTGCTGGAACTGAACGACGAGGTCCGCGCCAGCATTCTCGAACGCATGGACGCCGAGGACGTCGTCGCCGCGACCGAGGGCATGAGCCTCGACGATCTGGCCGACTTCGTCGCCGACCTGCCGGAAGCGGTGACGCGGCAGGTCCTGCGTTCCCTGTCCGAGCAGGACAAGGAACGGCTGCAGAAAGTGCTGGCCTACCCGGAGGACAGCGCCGGCGGCCTGATGGACCCGGACACGATTTCGGTGCGACCGGACGTCAGCCTCGAAGTCGTGCTGCGTTACCTGAGGATCCTCGGCGAAATTCCGGATCGCACCGACGCAATCTGGGTCGTCGACCGCAACGACCGCTTTCTCGGCACCCTGTACCTGGCGCGGCTGGTGTCCCGGGAACCCCAGGCAACCGTGTCGCAGGTGATGGACCGCGAGCTGAAGCCGATTCCCTACGACCGGTCGGCCAGCGAGGTGGCCCGCGAGTTCAGCAACCGCGACCTGCTGTCCGCCCCGGTCGTCGATGCCGAGGGGCGGCTGATCGGCCAGATCACGATCGACGACGTCGTCGATGTCATCGAGGACCAGGCCGAGCACGATTTCCTGAGCATGGCCGGCCTCGACGAGGAGGACGACATGTTCGCGCCGGTGATCACCAGTGCCCAGCGCCGCACCATCTGGCTCGCGGTCAACCTGGCCACCGCCTTCGTCGCGGCGGCGGTCGTCGGCCTGTTCGAGGCGACCCTGCAGCAGGTCGTGGTGCTCGCCGTGCTGATGCCCGTGGTCGCCAGCATGGGCGGCATCGCCGGCAGTCAGACGCTGACGCTGATGATCCGCGGCATGGCCATGGGCAGGGTGCAGGGCGCGAACGCCCGCTGGCTGCTGCGCAAGGAAGTCGCCGTCGGCATTCTGAACGGTCTGGCCTGGGCGCTGGTCGTGGCCGGCATCACAGTGGCCTTTTTCGGCACCTGGGAGGTCGGCCTGGTCATCGCTGCCGCGATCGCGATCAACCTCGTCGTGGCTGCGCTGGCCGGCTTCGCCGTCCCGCTGCTGCTGAAGAAGCTGCGCATCGATCCGGCGCTGGCCGGTTCCGTGGTCCTGACGACGATCACCGACGTCGTCGGCTTCATGTCCTTCCTGGGTCTCGGCACGCTGTTCCTGACCTGAACGTCAGGGCACTTCTTCGCTGAGTTTCAGTGCCGGCAGCCGCTGCGAGTACTCGTCGCGCAGCGCTTCCCAGCCGAGGATGCCGGTGGGCGAGTCCACCGGCACACCTTCGAGGAAATCGCGCAATTCCTCGCGACGCTGCATTGCGTCCTGGTAACCCAGGCGGATCAGTTCGCGCGTGTAACCGGACTCGAACAGCAGGTAGCTGACCAGTTGCCGGCCGCCGTAGTTCAGGGCGCCGAGGCCGCGCAGCAGCAGGCGCACCGGCCTCGGCATCTCGTGCAGGTAGCGGACGGCCACGTCGCGCAGGTCGCGGCTGGGCATCATGATCAACGCATCGATGAAGCGCAGGCTGCCGAAATCGCCTTCGATACGCCGGCCGGGGCACTGGTCGAGGATCAGGTTGATGCGTGTGAGTCGCTCCAGGTCCGAGGACAGGCCGTCCATCAGCAGCGCGTCCAGCATGTAGCCGGCGATCGTGCCGAAGGTCGGGTGCGGCACCGGCGCCTCCGGGTCCGGCGCGGGCTCGGGCTCCTCGTTACGCACGCCGATCACCAGCAGGCGTTCGGCACCCAGGCGCACGGCCGGCGACAGCGGGGTCGCCTGGCGCATCGCGCCATCGCCGAAGTACTCGCGCCCCATCAGGACCGGCGGGAAGATCATCGGCGCCGCCACGCTGGCCATCAGGTGTTCCAGCTGCAGCCTTGCCGGGTAACCGCGGCGGCGCACTCGGATCCACGGCTCCAGCCCGTCGCGTCCCTGGAAGAAGGAGACCGAGCGCGCCGACTGATAGCCGGCCGCGGTCACGGCGACGGCGTCCAGGTAGCCGCGGTCGATGGAGCGGTCGATGGCGCTGAAGTCGATGTTCCGGGACAGCAGCTCCGCCAGCGGCCGGTTGTCGAGCAAGGATTTCGGGTTGGCGTCGCCGAGGCCGCCGAGCACCAGCGCGATCAGCCAGTGCAGGCTGCTCTTGAGCATCGTCAGCGTATCGGCGCGAAACACCTGCTCGGTGCGGAAATTCGCCCAGACGCGCTCCAGATCGGCGACCGCGCGGCGAAACAGCCGCGCCCGGGTCGCCAGGACCACCGCGTTGATCGCTCCGGCCGAGGTGCCGCTGATGACCCGGAACGGGCAGGCCGCCCGCCGCGGCAGCAATTCGGCGATGCCCTTCATGACACCGACCTGGTAGGCGCAGCGCGCGCCGCCACCCGGCAGCACCAGCCCGATGTCCTGGGCCCATTGCCGGCCGCTGCTCGCTCCCCGCCTCCCCATGTCGGCAATGGTAACCAATATAATCGGGGACAGTGGCCCAAATTCCCCGCCGGCCGGTGGGAGCAGAGCGGAGTAGCGCGATGAACCGTCCCTCGATGACCCGGCGATTGCTGACTTTCCTGTTCTCGGCCAGCCTCGGTGCCGCGGCCCAGGCCGCACCCGGACCCGGATCGGCGGCCCCCGATTTCCGGCTGCAGGACCAGGACGGCGCCTGGCACAGCCTCGCCGACTACCGCGGGCGCTGGGTCGCGTTGTATTTCTATCCGAAGGACGACACGCCCGGCTGCACCAAGGAGGCCTGCGCCTTCCGCGACAATATCTTTGCCTTCGACAGGCTGGGCGCGACCGTCCTCGGTGTCAGCCTGGACGATGCCGAGTCACATGCCCGATTCGCCGATAAATACAGCCTGCCGTTCCCGCTGCTGGCCGACGTCGGTGGCGAGGTCGCGAAAGCCTACGGCGTCCTCACCCGCTTCGCCGGATTCCGCGTCGCCAGCCGGCAGAGCTTCCTGATCGACCCCGAGGGCCGCATCGCGCGGCACTATGCCAAGGTCGATCCCGAGCAGCATTCGGCGCAGGTGCTGGCGGACCTCGCGGCGCTGACCGGCGCCGCCACCGGCGACTGACTCAGGCCGGCTCGGCCGCGCTGTCGCCCGCCGCCGCCGGCTGCCGGTCGGCGAAACGCCGCCCGAGGTAGCCGCCGACCGCCGCCCAGGCAGCGGCGATGCCGGCGCCGACCGCGGCCATCGCGCCGAGGCCGAGACCGACACCATCGGTCAGGCCGGCGAAGGCGATGCTGCTGACGGCATCGCCACCACGATACACGGCGATGTCGATCACCGGCTTGGCCTTGAAGCGGGTCTCCCGGTCCACGGCCGTGAACAGCATCTCCCGCGCCGGGCGCGTGATCGCATAGTTGCCGGCACGGCGCGCGACCTGCAGTGCCAGCACGATGATCAGGATCGGTGCGAAGGCCAGGATCAGCAGGCCCGCGCAAATGAACACCGGCACCAGCGCCAGCGTGGCCGGCATGCCGAAGCGCTTGACGATGCGCCCGGTCGCGAACAGGCCGATGCCGAAGGTCAGCACGTTGACCAGCAGATCGACGCCGCCGAGGATCTGCGTGCGCGTGGCGCGATCGAATACGGCCAGCAGGTTCTTCTGCTCGAAATAGACGAAGGACCCGATCGCGGTATACAGCAAGATGAACAGTCCGATGCCGAGCAGGTAGGGATTGGAGAAGAACATCCGGAAGCCGGCGAAGGGCCGCCCGCCGATGCGCGCCGCCGACAGGTCCGCATGCACGTCCTCGTTGTGCAGTTCGACGACTTTCAGGCGCTCCAGGTAGACGATGACCGGGATCGGCAGCAGCAGCGCAACAGCCGCGATCAGCAACAGCGTGTCCGTGCCGACGGCGGTGGCGAACAGCGTCGGAATCGCCGGCCCGACCAGCGCGCCGGCGCTGGCCCCGGCGGCGATGAAAGCGAACAGCCGCTCTGACTGTTCCTTGCTGAACAGGTCGGACATGAAGCTCCAGAACACCGAGACGTGAAACAGGCTGAACACGCTGACCCAGACGTAGAACACCTTGTCGATCAGCGCACTGATCGGCAGCCCGGTGATGCCGAAGTAGAAAGCCAGGAAGCTGGCTGCAAAAAAAGCGTAGACACCCGGCACCAACAGCCGGAAGCGGATCTTCGATACCGCGATGCCGTACAGCGCCACGATCGCGACGCTGATGAAGAAATTCAGGTTCCAGAGAAAACTCAGCTCGGTGTCGGTCCACTCGCTGGCCAGCGCATCGCGCACCGGCCGCAGGATGTAATAGGCCGCCATCAGCACGAACACGAAGCCGAAGGACAGCAGCACGGCCTTGAGCTCGTGCGGCTCGATCTTCGAAGCGGTCTTCATGATGCGCTGGAGCAGATTGGCATTCGTCGCGGTCATCGCCGGCAGTATAGTGAGCGCGACGTGGCGGCCCGCGGGGGCGCGGGCCGGCTATTCACTGGCCGGTCACGCGCAGGATCTTCATCCCGTTCGTGCCGCCGGAGACGCCCTCGAGGTCGCCCTTGGTGACGATCACGAGATCGCCCTCGTTCACCAGCCGCATGTCCAGCAGGCGCGTGAACACGTCCTGGTACACGTGGTTCGCGTCGGTGTGCACGATGTCGAACGCCACCGGGTAGACACCGCGGTACAGCGAGACCCGGCAGAGGGTCTGCGAATGCCGGGTCAGCGCAAAGATCGGGATGTCGGAGCGGATCCGCGACATCCACAGCGCCGTCGAACCGGATTCGGTCAGGGCGATGATCGCCTCGACGTCCAGGTGATTGGCCGTGTACATCGCCGCCATTGCGATCGCCTCGTCAACACGCGCGAAACGGTCGTCCATGCGATGGCGGCTCATCGGCGCCACCATCTTGTGATAGGTCTCGGCGCCGATGCAGATCTCGCTCATGGTCGCAACCGCCTTGACCGGGTACTTGCCGACGGCCGATTCGGCCGACAGCATCACCGCGTCGGTGCCGTCCATGACCGCATTCGCGACGTCGGAGACCTCGGCACGGGTCGGCTGCGGTTTGCTGATCATCGACTCCATCATCTGCGTCGCCGTGATCGACACCTTGTGCCGGTGCCGCGTCTCGCGAATGATGCGTTTCTGCAGGCCGGTGAGCCCGGCGTAACCGACCTCCACGGCGAGATCGCCGCGCGCCACCATCACCGCATCGGCGGCCAAGATGATTTCATCGAGATGCTCGATCGCTTCCGCGCGCTCGATCTTGGCGACGATCAGGCCCTCACCGCCCGCGTCACGCAGCAGCGCCCGAGCCTCCTCGATATCGTCTGCACCGCGCACGAATGAGACCGCCAGCCACTCGATCTGCAAGCGGGCCGCCAGCTCGATGTCCTCGCGGTCCTTGTCCGTCAATGCCGGCGCCGACAGGCCGCCGCCCTGGCGGTTGATGCCCTTGTTGTCGCTCAACTCGCCGCCGACTTCCACGGTGCAGGTGATCCGCCGGCCACTCACGGAGACGACGCCGAGCACGATCTGCCCGTCGTCCAGCAGCAGGGTGTCGCCCGGCGCCACATCGTCGGCCAGCGCCTCGTAGGCCACGCCGACACCGTGCTCGTCGCCGGCGTCCGGCGGCAGATCCGGGTCGAGCACGAATGCCTGCCCCTCCCGCAAGCTGACGGCGCCGTCGCGGAAACGCTGGATGCGGATCTTGGGCCCCTGCAGGTCACCGAGGATGCCGATGTGGCGCCCGGCGGCCGCGGCCGCTTCGCGCACCGCCCGGATCCGCTGTTCCTGGGCGGCATGATCGCCGTGCGAGAAATTCACGCGGACGACGTCGACACCGGCCTCCAGCAGCGCCGGCAGGACGCCGGGCGCATCGGTTGCCGGCCCGAGGGTCGCGATGATCTTGGTGCGGCGCATGCTGCGGCAACTCCGGACGGCAATGTGGAAAGGTTAGCGCAGGGCCGGCAGGCCTGCCAGCGCTGTCATTCCGCGGCCCGGGCCTCCAGGACGGCGACGGCCGGCAGTTGCTTGCCTTCGAGGAACTCAAGGAAGGCGCCGCCGCCGGTGGACACATAGGAAATGCGCTCGCTGAGCCCGAACTTTTCCAGGGCCGCCAGTGTGTCCCCGCCGCCGGCGATGCTGAAGGCCGGGCTGTCGGCGACGGCTTCGGCCACGCGGCGGGTGCCCTCCGCGAACGGCTCGAGCTCGAAGACGCCGACCGGGCCGTTCCAGACGATGGTCCCGGCGGCGGCGAGCAGTTCCGCGTACTGCGCCGCAGTCTCCGGGCCGATGTCGAGGATCATTTCGTCAGGCTGCACCTCCGCGACGCGGCATTGCCGAGCCGGGGCGTCGGCGCTGAATTCCGTCGCCACCACCACATCCACCGGCAACGGGATGCCGGCCTTGCCGTCGGCCGGCGCCAGCAAGGCCCGTGCCTGCGGCTGGAAGTCCGGCTCCTGCAGCGACTTGCCGACCGGCTGGCCGGCTGCCGCGAGAAAGGTATTGGCGATCCCGCCACCGACGATCAGCTGATCCACCTTGCCGGCGAGGCGCTCCAGCACGCTGAGCTTGGTCGAGACCTTGGAGCCGCCGACGATGGCCACCAGCGGCCGGGCCGGCGCCTCCAGGGCCCGGCCCAGGGCGTCGAGCTCGGCGGCCAGCAATGGCCCGGCGCAGGCGACCGGCGCGAAGCGCGCGACGCCGTGCGTGCTGGCCTGCGCCCGGTGCGCCGAACCGAAGGCATCCATGACGAAGACATCGCACAGCGCCGCCATGCGCCGCGCGAGCTGCTCGTCGTCGGCCTTCTCGCCCGGGTTGAAGCGTACGTTCTCGCAGAGCACGACGTCGCCCGGCGCGACCTCGACGCCGCCGAGCCAGTCCGGCTCGAAGCGCACCGGCCGCTGCAGCAACTCGGCGAGGCGCCGGGCCACCGGCGCCAGCGAAAACTGCGGATCCGGCTCGCCCTCCTTCGGCCGGCCGAGGTGCGACAGCAGGATCACCGCCGCGCCGGCGTCGAGCGCCAGGCGGATCGTCGGCAACGCGGCCCGGATCCGCGCATCGCTGCGCACCTCGCCGTTCTCGACCGGGACGTTGAAATCCTCGCGGATCAGGACCCGCTTGCCGGCGAGGTCCAGCTCGGTCATCCGCAGCATCGTCGGCACAGCCCCGCTTCAGCCGGCATGAACCAGCGCCAGCGTGGTGTCGAGCATGCGGTTGGAGAAACCCCACTCGTTGTCGTACCAGGCGCAGACCTTGACCAGCGTGCCATCGATGACCTTGGTCAGCGTCGCGTCGTAGATGGACGACAGCGGATTGTGATTGAAGTCCACCGACACCAGCGGCCCGTCGCTGTAGCCGAGGATGCCCTTGAGTTCTCCATCCGCCGCGCTGCGCAGCAGCTCGTTGATCTCCTCGGGGCTGGTGGCGCGGCTGGCCGTGAAGCTCAGGTCCACGAGCGAGACATTGATCGTCGGCACGCGCACGGCGAAGCCGTCGAGGCGCCCGTCCAGCTCCGGCAGGACCAGGCCGACGGCGGCGGCCGCTCCGGTCTTGGTCGGGATCATGGACTGCGTGGCCGAACGTGCCCGCCGCAAGTCCTTGTGGAAGACGTCGGTCAGCACCTGATCGTTGGTGTAGGCATGGATCGTGGTCATGATGCCGCGCTCCACACCGATGCCCTCGTGCAGCGGCTTGACCAGCGGCGCCAGGCAATTCGTCGTGCAGGAGGCATTGGAGACGATCTGGTGGCCGGCGGTCAGAATCTGGTGATTGACGCCGTAGACGATGGTCGCGTCGACGTCCTTGCCGGCCGGCGCCGAGATCACGACCTTCTTCGCGCCGGCCTGCAGATGCGCGGCCGACTTGTCGCGACTGGCGAACAGGCCGGTGCATTCCAGCACGACCTCGACACCGAGGTCCCCCCAGGGCAACGCCGCCGGGTTGCGCTCGGCCAGCACCTGGATCGCATCGCCGTTGACGACCAGCTTGTCGCCCTCGACCTCGACCGTGCCCGGGAACTTGCCGTGGGTCGTGTCGTACCGGGTGAGGTGGGCGTTGGTCTCGGCATCGCCGAGATCGTTGATGGCGACGATCTGCAGTTCGTCGTCGCGGCCGGACTCGTACAGGGCACGCAGCACGTTGCGCCCGATGCGGCCATAGCCGTTGATGCCAATCTTTACAGCCATGCTTCTTCTCCTCCGCATGCAGCCGGCTCAGTCGCCGGCAATCAACTCTCTCGCCGCAGCCGCGATGTGCTCCGCTGTGAAGCCGAATTCACGGAACAGCTCGCCTGCCGGCGCCGACTCGCCGAAGCGGTCCAGGCCGATGATCCGCCCCTGCGGGCCGACGAAGCGGTGCCACAGGCCCGTGGCGCCGGCCTCGATCGCAATGCGCCGCCCAACTGCCGGTGGCAGCACCGCGTCGCGATACTCGTCCGGTTGAGCCAGGAACAGGGACGCGCAGGGCATCGAGACCACCCGCACGGCTTGTCCGTCGGCTGCGAGCCGTTCGGCCGCGGCCATCGCCAGCGCGACCTCCGAGCCGGTCGCGATCAGGATCAGCGCCGGCGACGGAGCATCACGCAGTATATACGCGCCGCGGCGGATCGTGGCGAGTTGCGTCGCGTCCCGCGACTGCGGCGGCACCGACTGGCGGGTCAGCACCAGGCTGGTCGGCCCGTCGCGCCGTTCGATCGCATCGACCCAGGCCGCCAGCGTCTCGACCGCGTCGCAGGGCCGCCAGACGCGCATGTTCGGCATCAGCTGCAGGCTCGCGAGCTGTTCCACGGGCTGGTGGGTCGGCCCGTCTTCGCCGAGGCCGATCGAGTCGTGGGTGAACACGCCGATGTTCTGCACGCCCATCAGCGCGGCGAGCCGCAGCGCGTTGCGGGCGTAGTCGCTGAACACCAGAAAAGTGCCGCCGTAGGGAATGAAGCCACCGTGCAGCGCGACGCCGTTCAGCAACGCGGTCATGCCGAATTCGCGCACGCCGAAGTGCAGGTAGTTGCCGGCGGCATCGTCGCCGCCGATCACGCGGGAACCCGCATGGAAGGTCAGGTTGGAGCCGGTCAGGTCGGCCGAGCCGCCGAGCAGCTCCGGCAGCCCCGGCGCCAGGGCGTTCAGGGCCCGCAGCGAGGACTTGCGTGTCGCTTCCTGCGGCGCCGCGGCGGCGACCGCGCTCACGGCCTCGTCGACCGTCTCCTGCCAGTTGGCCGGCAGCTCGCCGGCCAGCCGCCGCTCCAGCTCCGCTGCCAGCTCCGGGTGCGCCTGCGCGTACCCGGCGAAGAGGGCGCGCCAGGCCGCTTCGCGCTCGCGGCCGCGGTCGACCGCGTTCCAGGCCGCGCGCACCTCGTCCGGGATCTCGAAGGGCGGGCACTCCCAGCCCAGCGCTTCGCGGGCCGCGGCGACTTCGTCTTCGCCCAGCGGCGCGCCATGGGTGGCCTCGGTACCCTGCTTGTGCGGCGCACCATAGCCGATCACGGTCTTGCAGCAGATCAGCGACGGCCGCTCGGTATCGGCGGTGGCGGCCGCGATGGCCTCGGCGACGGCCTGCGGATCGTGCCCGTCCACCGCGTCGATCACCTGCCAACCATAGGCGCGGAAGCGGCCCGCCGTGTCGTCGGTGAACCAGCCGTCGACCCGGCCGTCGATCGAGATGTCGTTGTCGTCGTACAGGCAGATCAGCTTGCCGAGGCGCAGCGTGCCCGCCAGCGAGCAGGCCTCGTGGGAAATCCCCTCCATCAGGCAGCCGTCGCCGAGGAACACCCAGGTGCGGTGATCGATGACCGGAAAACCCGGCCGGTTGAACTGCGTGGCCAGCACCTTTTCGGCCAGCGCCATGCCGACCGCGTTGCTCACACCCTGCCCCAGCGGGCCGGTCGTGGTCTCGACGCCGGTCTCCGGGTCGTATTCCGGATGGCCCGGCGTGCGCGAGCCGAGCTGGCGAAAATTCTTCAGCTCGTCGATCGACAGCGGGTAACCACTCAGGTGCAGCAGGCCGTACAGCAGCATCGAGCCGTGGCCGTTGGACAGGACGAAACGGTCGCGGTCCGGCCAGCGGGGGTTGGCCGGATTATGTTTCAGGAAGTCGTTCCACAGCACCTCCGCGATGTCCGCCATGCCCATCGGCATGCCGGGATGGCCGGAATTGGCCCGCTGGACCGCGTCCATGGCCAGCGCCCGCAAGGCATTGGCCAGCCGGCGGCGTGGCGGTCTGTCAACGGCGGTGCTCGGACTGGTAGCCATCGGTTCCGCGGCGTGTTCCGCCGCTTGTGCTGCTTATTGGAAAATCGGGGGCGCGCATTGTCGCGTTTTCGCCCGGGACTGGCAACAAATCACGGCGCAGCCGTTCGGCGGCCGTTATAATGCGCAGTTCCCGATCAACAACCAAACAGGCTCGACATGGCCAGCAGCAAGCTCTTCACTTCCGAATCCGTCTCCGAGGGCCATCCGGACAAGATGGCCGATCAGATCTCCGACGCGGTCCTGGACGCGATCCTGGCCGTGGACCCGACCGCAAAGGTCGCCGCCGAGACCCTGGTCAAGACCGGTTTCGTCGTGCTGGCCGGGGAAATCGATATCGCGCCGGCGGCCAAGCCGGTGTTCTTCGAGCTCGAGGAGCTGGTCCGCCGGGTGATTCTCGACATCGGCTACGACGACTCCGCGATCGGCTTCGACGGGGCCCGCTGCGGGATCCTGAACGCCCTGGGCCCGCAGAGTTCGGACATCCGCCAGGGCGTCGACCGCGACAGCGAGCGCGCCCAGGGTGCCGGGGACCAGGGGATGATGTTCGGCTACGCGACCGACGAGGTGCCCGGCGCCCTGATGCCGGCGCCGATCACCTTCGCGCACCGGCTGGTCCGCCGCCAGGCCGAAGTCCGCAAGTCCGGCGAACTGCCGTGGCTGCGCCCGGACGCCAAGAGCCAGGTGACGATGGTCTATGACGGCGACCGGCCGGTCGGCATCGATGCCGTCGTGCTGTCCACGCAGCATGCGCCGGACGTCGACAACCGGACGATCCACGAAGGCGTGATGGATGCGATCATCAAGCCGGTGCTCGACCCGACCGGCTGGCTGAGCGGTCGCACCCGCTTTCATATCAATCCCACCGGGCGCTTCGAGATCGGCGGCCCGCAGGGGGACTGTGGACTGACGGGCCGCAAGATCATCGTCGACACCTACGGCGGCATGGCCCGTCACGGTGGCGGCGCCTTCTCCGGCAAGGATCCGTCCAAGGTCGACCGCTCGGCGGCCTACGCCGGGCGCTATGTGGCCAAGAACATCGTCGCCGCCGGCCTCGCCCGCCGCTGCGAGGTGCAGATCTCCTACGCGATCGGCGTGGCCGAGCCGACGTCGATCTCGGTCGACACCTTCGGCACCGGGACCTTGCCGGAAGACCGTCTCGTGCAGCTGATCCGCGAGGTCTTCGACCTGACGCCATACGGCATCCGCGAGATGCTGGACCTGCGCCGCCCGATCTACCGTCCGACGGCAGCCTACGGGCATTTCGGCCGCGACGACATCGACCTGAGCTGGGAGCGCACCGACCGCGCCGACGCGCTCAGAGGGGCGGCCGCCGCCTGAGAAATCCGCCGCGTGCCGGTAACGAATCCACCGACGAGCGACAAGAACAGACTACGGAGCAGTTAACGATGAACACTGAGGCCGCCGCCGCCGTGAATCCCGATTACAAGGTCGCCGACCTGTCCCTGGCCGACTGGGGGCGCAAGGAAATCGCGATCGCCGAGACCGAGATGCCCGGCCTGATGGCGGTGCGCGAAGAATACGCGGGCCAGCAACCGCTGGCCGGTGCGCGCATCGCCGGCTGCCTGCACATGACGATCCAGACGGCCGTGCTGATCGAGACGCTGGTCGCGCTGGGCGCCGAGGTCCGCTGGTCGTCCTGCAACATTTTCTCCACCCAGGATCATGCCGCCGCCGCGATCGCCGCGGCCGGCATCCCGGTGTTCGCCTGGAAGGGCGAGACCGAGGAGGAATACTGGTGGTGCGTCGACCAGACCATCAACGGCCCCGGCGGCTGGACGCCGAACATGATCCTCGATGACGGTGGCGACCTGACGGCCGTGATGCACGAAAAGTACCCGGAGCTGGTCAGGCAGGTGCGCGGCATCTCCGAGGAGACCACGACCGGCGTCCTGCGCCTTTATGAAATGGCGCGCAAGGGCGAGCTGGCCTGCCCGGCCTTCAACGTCAACGACTCGGTCACCAAGTCGAAATTCGACAATCTCTACGGCTGCCGCGAGTCGCTGGTCGACGGGATCAAGCGGGCCACCGATGTCATGATCGCCGGCAAGATCGCCGTCGTCTGCGGCTACGGCGACGTCGGCAAGGGTTGCGCCCAGTCGCTGCGCGGGCTCGGCGCGACCGTCTGGATCACCGAGATCGACCCGATCTGCGCCCTGCAGGCCGCGATGGAGGGCTACCGTGTCGTCACCATGGAGGATGCGGCCAGCCAGGCGGATATCTTCGTCACGGCCACCGGCAACTACCACGTGATCAACAAGGACCACCTGCTGCAGATGAAGGACCAGGCCATCGTCTGCAACATCGGTCATTTCGACAGCGAGATCGACGTCGCCAGCCTGCGCGAGTTCCAGTGGGAGAACATCAAGCCGCAGGTCGATCACGTGATCTTTCCCGACGGCCGGCGGATCATCCTGCTGGCCGAGGGCCGGCTGGTGAACCTCGGCTGTGCCACCGGGCACCCGAGCTTCGTGATGTCGAATTCCTTCACCAACCAGGTCATGGCCCAGATCGAGCTGTGGAACCATCACGAGCAGTACGAAAAGAAGGTCTACGTGCTGCCCAAGCACCTCGACGAAAAGGTGGCGCGGCTGCATCTCGGCAAACTGGGCGCGAAGCTGACCCGGCTGACCGAGGAACAGGCGAAGTACATCGGCGTCAGCGTCGACGGGCCCTACAAGCCGGACCATTACCGCTACTGAGCACCGGCGGGCCGCAACCCCCGATTCTGCGACCCGCGCCATGCCGGTTCGGCCGGCATCGGCTATAGTCTCCGCTGGCCTACAGGAATGAACGCCTCGCCGTGAGTCACCGCGTGCTGCGCCTGCTGCAGCTCACCGACAGTCACCTGCACGCCTCGCCGGACGCCCGGATGCGAGGCTTCAATACCGACGAGAGTTTCCGCGCCGTGCTCGCCCAGGCGATGCGCGACCCGGACCCGGCGGAGGCCATCGTCGTGACCGGCGACCTCGTGCAGGACGAGACGCGCGCCGGCTACGAACGCCTGCGCGAGATGCTGGCCGCCTGCGAGCTGCCGGTCTTCTGCATTCCCGGCAATCACGACGCCCCGGAACTCATGGCCTCGGTGCTGTCCGCGCCGCCGTTCCAGCTCAACGGCGACTGGCAGATCGGCAACTGGCGGCTGATCTTCCTGAACAGCTATTGTCGCGGCGACGACGGCGGGCGCCTGCCGCGCGAGGAATTGCAACGCCTGGCGGACGGCCTGCAGCAGGAGAACGCCGATCATTACGCAATATTCCTGCACCACCAGCCGGTGCCGATGGGCAGCCGCTGGCTTGACGGCGTGGGCCTGCGCAATGCCGACGAACTGCTCGAGATCGTAGACGGCTCCAGCCGGGTCCGCGGCCTGGTCTGGGGCCACGTCCACCAGGCCTCGGACCGCCGCCGGCACGGCGTGCGCTTGCTGAGCACGCCGTCCACCTGCCTGCAGTTCCTGCCGAACAGCGACGATTTCGCGCTGGACTCGCGGCCACCCGGCTACCGCTGGCTGGATCTGCACGCCAACGGCCGGATCGACAGCCGGGTTGCCTGGCTGGAGGAAAACTGAAATGCGCAACACCGCCCTGCTGCTGGCCCTGCTCGCCGGCCTGTTCAGCGCTGCGAGTCCCGCAGCGCCGCTGTGGCAGCTCGAGGGCGGGCGCAGCACGATCTACCTGCTGGGCTCGGTGCACTTCCTCCGCGCCGGGGACTACCCGCTGCCCGAGACCGTCCAGGCCGCGTATGCCGCCGCCGAGGTGCTGGTCATGGAACTGGACATGGACGACCTGAACCCGATCCAGGCACAGGCCACGCTGAGCCGCATGGCGGTGGACCCGCAGGGCCGGGACCTGGAACAACTGGTCGG
>RFHQ01000129.1 GCA_003695765.1 Gammaproteobacteria bacterium | reverse complement strand
TGCCGGGGCGCAGCCTGGCCAGCAGCTCTTCGCGGCTGCGGCAGGGCAGGGGCTCGGGGTCGCCGAGCACGCTCAATTCGATTTCCAGCGCCGGGAACAGGGCCGCCGGCAGCGGCGGGAAGCGCGGGTCGGCGAAGGCCGCGCGAAAGGCGTAGTCGGCCGCGCCAATGCCCAGCGGGTCGCGGGCGACCAGGCTGCCGATACAGCCGCGCAGCTGGCCGTCCACCTGCAGCGTGGCAAAGCAGGGGCGCGGCACGGCCAGTGCGCCGTCCAGCGTCGCCGGATCCGGCAGCAGCGGACGCTGCTCCTGCAGCCCATGGGCGATCGAATCCCTGGCGATGGCCAGCAAGCGCTGGCGCTCCTGCGGGGTCAGTTGCAGCTTGCCGTCAATGCAGTCCATAGGCGCCATATCCGACGACGCGGCTGCGATCGCCGGCCGTGTCGCCGGAGTTGCGCAGGTCCAGCAGTTCGACCGAAAGCGCCCGGGCGTGACGCGAGGCCATCAGGCCGTTGATGGCCGCAGCGCCGCAGGCTTCCTCCGGCGACAGGTCGTCGGCCTTGTGCAGGATGCGTTCGCTGGTGTGGGCGTCGACCCGCCGCGCATCGGCATAGGGCCGGTAATGCGACAGATCCGAACTGACCACGATCAGCGTCTCGTCGCCGCCCCAGAGTCGATCGATCAACCGGCCCAGGTCCTGCGGCGGGCAATCGCCGACGACGACCGGCAACAGCGCAAACTCGCCCAGCGCCACCTGCAGGAACGGCAGTTGCACCTCCAGGCTGTGTTCCAGCCGGTGGGCTTCGTCCGAGACGATCACGCCGGGCAATGGCCGGGCCTCGGCCCAGGCCACCTGGTCGATCGGGATCTCGCCGAGCGGGGTCGCGAAGTGGCTCACCGACGGCAGGGCCATGCCGGCCAGCCAGACACGGTGGGCCGGACCGAGCAGGAGGACCCGCTCGATCCCGCCGTGGCGGGGCCGCAGTCGGCGATAGGCGCTGGCCGCGACCGGACCCGAGTACGGATAGCCGGCGTGCGGCACGATCAGCACCTTCGGCGCCGGACCGGGCGGGACCGGGCCTGCGTGCAGCAGCCTTTCCACCTCGCTGCGTAGCAGCGCCGGATCGCCGGGATAGAACAGTCCGGCAACCGCCGGTTCCCGTCTCGCCGTGCTGGCAGCCTCGTTCACGCTCGTCGCCTGCCTCGTGTCCATCTCAGCTTGATATATAGGTGTCGCGCACCCATTTACAAGGCATGCGCGCCTCTCCGCAAACAATGGACAGCGTCGTCAGCACCCGCTACTGGCACCGGCTCGAGGACGGACGCGTGCAGTGCGACCTGTGCCCGCGCCATTGCCGCCTGCGCGAAGGTCAGCGCGGCCTCTGCTATGTGCGCCAGCGGCTGGACGACGAGATCAAGCTGGTCAGCTACGGGCGCTCGTCGGGCTTCTGCGTCGACCCGATCGAGAAGAAGCCGTTGAATCATTTCTACCCGGGCAGCGCGGTGCTGTCCTTCGGCACCGCGGGCTGCAATCTGGCCTGCAAGTTCTGCCAGAACTGGGACATGAGCAAGGCGCGTGAAATGGACGTGCTGGCCGATGCCGCGAGTCCGGAGCAGCTCGCCACGGCCGCGCGCGAACTCGGCTGCCGCAGCGTCGCCTTCACCTACAACGACCCGGTGATCTTCCACGAGTATGCGCTGGATGTCGCGGCGGCCTGCCGGGAACAGGACGTGCGCACGGTCGCGGTCACGGCCGGCTATATCGACCCCGAGCCGCGAGTCGAGTTCTTCGGCGCCATGGATGCGGCGAACATCGACCTGAAGGCCTTCACCGACGAGTTCTATTACAAGATCTGCGGAGCCCATCTCGCGCCTGTGCTGGAGACCCTGGAATACGTGGTGCACGAGACCGACACCTGGGTGGAACTGACCACCCTGCTGATCCCGGGACTGAACGACTCGGATGCCGAACTCAGAGAGATGACCGAGTGGGTCGTCGAACACCTGGGCCCGAACGTGCCGATGCACTTCACCGCCTTCCATCCGGACTGGAAGATGCGCGACCGGCCGCCGACGCCGCCCGAGACGCTGACCCGGGCGCGGCGAATCGCGCTGGAGAGCGGCGTGCGCTATCCCTATACCGGCAACGTCCACGATACCGAGGGCGGCAGCACCTGGTGCCATCATTGCGGCGCCCTGCTGATCGAGCGTGACTGGTACCGGCTCGGCCACTGGGGCCTGGATGCCGAGGCACGCTGCGCCAGCTGCGGCACGCCGCTGCCCGGGCGTTTCGCCGCGGAGCCGGAGCGCTTCGGTCCGCACCGCGTGCCGGTCCGGCTGGCCGCCTACGCCGCCGGCTGAGGCTGGATTCAGGGCGCCAGCCGCTCGATGCGCCAGCCGCCGTTCTCGCGGCGGTACTCGAAGCGGTCGTGCAGGCGGCTCTCGCGGCCCTGCCAGAACTCGAAGCAGGCCGGGCGGATCCGGTAGCCGCCCCAGAAGGACGGCAGCGGCACCTCGCCGTCGGCGAAGCGCTGGCGCATCTCGGCGAACTTGTTCTCCAGCACGCTGCGCGCGCTGATCACGCTGCTCTGCCGGGAGACCCAGGCGCCGAGCTGGCTGTCACGCGGCCGGCGCATGAAATAGGCCGCGTCCTCGCGCAGGCTCGTTCGCTCGGCCAGGCCTTCGATCTTCACCTGCCGGTGCAGCTCGTGCCAGTAGAACAACAGCGCGACCCGCGAGTTGGCGGCGATGTCCCGCGCCTTGCGGCTGCCCAGGTTCGTGTAGAAGACGAAACCGTCGTCGCCGTAGTATTTCAGCAGCACCATGCGCGCGGATGGCTGGCCGTCCGGCGACACGGTGGCGAGGCACATCGCGTTCGGGTCCATGGCCTCGACTTCGAGCGCTTCCCGGAACCAGCTGTCGAACTGCTGCACCGGGTCAGTGCTCAGGTCGGCGCGCCGCAAGGGGCGATTCCGGTATTCACGCCGCAGGTCGGCCAGATCGCTGTGAATGTGCGTCATGATCGGCGGCCTCGCGTCAATCGCGGTTCACGAGGAAACAGCTCTGGCCGTCTGCCTGCAGATCGGCACACAGCGATTCGGCTTCGTCCCGGCTCATCGGCGCGCTGCGCAGGAAGAACCAGTGGCTGCCGGTCTCGGCCGGCGTGTAGATGCGCACCGGTCCCAGCAGGCGTTCGCCGTACAGCCCCACCAGCCGGCGGACCTCGCGCTCGGCGGCGGCGGCACTGCGGAAGGCGCCGAGCTGCAGGCGGAAGTCGCCCGGACGCTCCCGCGGCGCCGGCGCCGGTTCGGGTTCCGTCGGCGTCAGTTTTGCGATCAGTTCACGTGCCGCCGCGGCCTGCGGCGCGTCGGGATAGCGCTCCAGGAAGGCTTCGATGGTCGCG
>RFHQ01000128.1 GCA_003695765.1 Gammaproteobacteria bacterium | reverse complement strand
GCTCCCGCAGCAGCGAGGCCAGCAGCGTCATCGCCTTGTTCAGCGCCGTCTTGCTGGTCGCATAGGCGAAGGCCGGCGTGTCCCGCTCGCTGATCGATCCGACCGTGCTCGACAGGCTGACGATCTTCTTCTGTTCGCTGGCCGCGACCTGCTCGACGAAGGCCTCGGCGAGCCGGACCGGTCCCAGCGTATTGGTCCGGAACACGTCCAGCCACAGATCGTAGTCGAGGCTGCCGAAATGCTGGCGGTGGATGTGTTCCGGAAAGGGCAGCGGGCCGATGATGCCGGCGTTGTTCAGCAGCAGATCGATCGGCTCGGCGTACCGGCCGGCGAGCGCGTCGATCGCGGCCGCGTCGGTCACGTCCAGCGATTCGACCAGCAATTCCCCCGGCCCGCTCAGCGCCTGCAGTTCGCCGGCCTGGTCCGGGTTGCGGCAGGTGGCGATGACCCGCCAGCCGTCGGCCAGGTACTGGCGCGCGAACTCGAGGCCGAGGCCGCGGCTGGCGCCGGTCAGCAGTACCGTCGGCATGCGCCCGGTCTCAGATATTGCCGCCGGGCACCACGCGGCTCTCGTCCGCGCCACGGCGCCAGATCTGGCGGGGCGCGTAGCCTTCCTTGCGCATCAGGTGCTCGGTGTAGACGATCCGTTCCGGATCCAGGCGCGCGAGCTGGCCCTGCGGCGGCCGGTCCAGCGGCCGGCCGAGTTCGAAGGAGGATGCCGGCCACTTGAAGACGCGCATGCCGTGTTCCCACTCCGGGGTGCCGACATCGAGCAGTGTCACCGGGCCGAAGAGCTGAGCACCCATGACGCAGGTCCAGCCGGCCATCGGGTTGGCGACCGCCAGCGCGACGCGCGGATCGCGCTGCATGGCCTTCAGCTTCGGGCTGCCGGGCTGCGGGAAGAAGTACACGGAAAAACCGTCGTTATAGAACTCGAGCGGACTGACGATCGGCTGGCCATTCTTCATCGTCGTGCCGAGATAGCCGATGTTGGTCATCGTCAACACCCGCTCGATGCGCTTTTCCAGCATGTCCAGTGGCATCTGCCGGGTGGGCCAGGGCTCCTGTTCGAGCCAGGGATGCGCGACGCTCATGGGGGCCTCCTGTCCTGCTGTGCTGCCAGTGGGTCGGGCCGCGAAGCCGCCCGTGACGAGTCTGTGCCCGCTGCGGCGAGGGCGCAAACGGCCGGGTCCGCGATCACCGCTGCGTGGTATCGGCCGCCAGGTAGGGCTGCAGCGCCGCCGGCAGCCGCTCGACAGCCGCCTGAGCCAGCTCGTCCGGAAAGGGCCGCGAACTGTAGCTGTGCCAGAACAGCGTGCGCCGGCCAGCCAGCCGGCCGGCGCGGGCATCCGCGATCAGCGCGGCCATCGCCTTGCCGGTGTAGGTCTCGTCCAGCGTCAGTCCGGCGCGTTCGCGCAACAGCTCGATGGCCTCGAGCGCGCCCGGCGTCGGGATCGCATAACCGTCACCGAGGAACTCGTCGCGCAGGCCGATATTGACCCAGGGATCCTCGAGGGCCGGAAAGGACGGATCACGGCGCACCAGTTCGGCGATGGTCGACTGGAACAGGCGCTCGAGTATCTCTTCGTTGTTGAGCGGAAACGGCGCCACGCGCACGGCCACGATGCGGGTCGGCCAGCGCAGCAGGCGGCAGCCGATCGCCAGTCCGACGCTGGTGCCCATCGTGCCGTTGGCGAGATAGATATAGTCGGGGGGCTCGGTCAGCTGCTGCGCCAGCTCCAGGGCCGCGGCGACGAAGCCGACGGCGCCGAGCCAGGAGGAGCCGCCCCAGGGAATCCGGTAGACCCGCGACGGCCCGCCCGGGTGCGCTGCCAGCAGCGCCGCTGCACAGTCCTCGACACCGCGCATGCCCTCGGCCAGCACGAGCTCGGTACCGAGCAGCGCGTGATAGCGGAGCTTGGCCGCGACCGCCGGGGCCGGAGGCTGGGGCGTCACCACGCCGTAGCAGCGCAGGCCGCACTGCCGCGCGTAGACCGCGGTCGCCAGCAGATGGTTCGAGCCCACGGCTCCGAAGGTCATGACCGCATTGCAAGCGCGTGCCAGGGCATCGCCGAGCAGATACTCGAGCTTGCGGACCTTGTTGCCGCCATAGGCGTCGCCGCTGAGGTCGTCGCGCTTGACCATGAGCTGCCCGGCGCCGAGCTCTGCCGCCAGTGAGGGCAGGCGCTCGACCGGCACCGGCAGGCTGCCGAGCCGGCGGCGCGGCAGGCTCGCCGCCAATTGCGGAAAGTGCCGGGCCAGCGGGTCGCTCATCGCCGCGGCGCTCCGCAGCCGGCCGGCGGTTGTCGCGGCTCGAAGGCCGCCGGGCCGGTGAATGTCAGGCCGGTGTCCGGCAGTTCGCTCAGCGTCAGCGCGCGGATCATCGCTGCCGCCCGTTCTTCCGGGTCTGGCCGCGGCCCATCCGGGCGGCGCTGGCGGAAGGAATGAATCCGGCCGCCGAGGAATTCGCCGCGCCCGTTCAGCCGCAGTGCCAGCAGCGGCGCCTGGCCCCTCGGGCCGGCGATACTGATGCCCCACCAGGTCGCAAAATTGCCGAGACTGTAGGCGATCAGTCGCCCGCGGTAGAGTTCGATCGCGCGCGGCACATGCGGGCCGTGGCCGAGCACGAGGTCGGCGCCGGCATCG